>NZ_JBNDHS010000301.1:0-339 GCF_056755095.1 Rhizobium sp. SVR5-9E
ATCGGAGGTGGTGCTGCAGGATTTTTCTGCGCTGCCAATCTTGACGAAAACCTATACAAAATTACCATTCTCGAGCAGAATTCTGATGTACTTCAGAAAGTGAAAATTTCCGGAGGTGGTCGCTGTAATGTCACCCATGCTTGTTTTGATCCGAGAGAACTCGTTCAGTTTTATCCGCGGGGGAATAAGGAACTGTTAAGCGTTTTCACCAGGTTTCAGCCTGGAGATACGATGGAATGGTTTGAAAACCGAAAAGTTTCGTTAGAGATCGAAAATGACAACCGCGTTTTCCCGGAAAGCAATTCTTCACAGAGTATTATTAATGCAATGCTGCAGGAA
>NZ_JBNDHS010000302.1:0-338 GCF_056755095.1 Rhizobium sp. SVR5-9E
CGGCTTGAGCTACACTACTTTTGAATTCGGAAAAGCAAAAGCAGATAAAAAGGAGATGTCTCAGGATGATAAAATTACCTTTACGGTTACTGTAAAAAATACCGGTAAAAGAGCTGGAGCCGAAGTGGCACAATTATATATCAGCGACCTGAAATCATCTGTTCAGCGACCTACAAAAGAGCTGAAAGGCTTTGAAAAAGTATTCCTGAATCCCGGAGAAGAGAAAGAAGTAACATTTACCATTGATAAAACTGCTTTAAGTTTCTTCGATGCCGATAAACACGACTGGGTAGCAGAACCCGGAGATTTCGAAGCACTTATTGGAAACTCTTCGGATG
>NZ_JBNDHS010000303.1:0-336 GCF_056755095.1 Rhizobium sp. SVR5-9E
TTGGTTGTGAATAGCGTGAGCAACAAGTTCTTTTCCTGCTCCGTTTGGTCCTGTAATTAAAACCCTTGCATCAGATACGGCTACTTTCTCGATCATATCCTGAATCTTTTTCAAACCTGCAGATTCACCGATCATTTGGTACTTTTTGCTTACCTTTTTCTTTAAGGTTTTATTTTCTGTCTGAAGGTTTTTATTCTCTTTCTTCAGTGTTTCTTTAGCTAAAGCATTTTTTACACTGGTAATCAACCGGTTGATATCAATAGGTTTTGAAATGAAATCGTACGCACCATCTCTAAGGCAGGAAACGGCAGAATCGATGTCCGCATGCCCTGAAAT
>NZ_JBNDHS010000304.1:0-333 GCF_056755095.1 Rhizobium sp. SVR5-9E
TGCGCTTTCTGATGGAAGACTGCTGCGCCGGCCATCCGGAAATCTGCGCGCCGGCGGCCGAGGTTGCGGCCTGCTGCGCGCCGGCTGGAGGCAAGGTTCAATGATCACGCTGACGCGGTTGGGGGCTTAAACTATGACGTCGTTTCCGCTTTCGCGCCGCCTTGTTTCGGAAGGGCTCGGCACGGGCATTCTGGTCGCGACCGTCGTCGGTTCGGGCATCATGGCGGATCGTCTGACCGATGATACGGCGCTTGCCCTGCTCGCCAACACGCTGGCGACGGGGGCAATGCTCGTCGTGCTGATTACCGTTCTCGGGCCGATATCGGGCGCGCA
>NZ_JBNDHS010000305.1:0-333 GCF_056755095.1 Rhizobium sp. SVR5-9E
GCCTCTTTCTCCTGAAGTACTGGTAAGTCTTGTGAATCTTAATTTAAAATAATATCCTTCTGCATCTTTAACTACGTAAAAGCGATCACCATACACTTCAAGTCCGTTTACGCCGACAGGATTTCTCCAGTTGGATCCGATTACGCGCTGATCATTGTAAATAAATTTTGCCTGATCAATATCGGAAGTTTTAAAGCTGTTATACGCTTCAACTCCAGAAGTTGTGGCAGGGACAATTACTTCATAAGCACCCGCTCCTCCCACATTATTAATGGTCACGAAATCTGCATAAATATAACTTCCTGCTCCGCTAATTGTATTGGTAAATACGGT
>NZ_JBNDHS010000306.1:0-333 GCF_056755095.1 Rhizobium sp. SVR5-9E
TCGGAATTGTCTCCGATATTATTTTACCAGATGAATATCTGCTGCAGAAAATCCTTTCGGTGACTTTTCTTTCTCGAAAGACACTTTGTTACCTTTCTTTACAAGCTCTGCGCAGTTGTTGCTGTGGAAAAATATATTTTCCTTTGTTTTGTCTTCAGTAATGAATCCGTAACCTTTTTCGCTGAAAAAAGTAACGATTCCTGTTTTTCTGATTTCTTCCGCTTCGATAGGAGCCGCTCCTAAACGGATATCATCCACGTTGATCTCAGCTTTTTCCGCATGATCCGGTGGAGTTGAAGTCAATTGACCGTTTGCATCTACATACATCAACAT
>NZ_JBNDHS010000307.1:0-333 GCF_056755095.1 Rhizobium sp. SVR5-9E
CTGCTGTTCAGCATGACGACATTTGCTCAGGTGGGGATTAATAATACTTCCCCAAAAGCTACCCTCGACATCACCGCCAAAACAACCGACGGCAGCAAACCCGAAGGACTCATTATCCCGCAATTAAGCGGTGACCAGATCCGTACCGCAACAGCAGGAGCGGTCTACGGAGCAGCACAGAAAGGACTTATTGTTTATGCCTCTTCAGCCGACACTGCTCCGGCAGGAGCGACTGCCAGTATTACCGCTGCAGGATATTATTATTTTGATGGAACGAACTGGCAGAAAATGACGGGTGCATCTGCCGCAGATGCTACAACCACATCTAAAGGG
>NZ_JBNDHS010000308.1:0-330 GCF_056755095.1 Rhizobium sp. SVR5-9E
GTCTCGTGGGCTCGGAGATGTGTATAAGAGACAGACTTTAATGGGCGAACAGCCCAACCCTTGGGACCTTCTCCAGCCCCAGGATGTGACGAGCCGACATCGAGGTGCCGAACCTCCCCGTCGATGTGAGCTCTTGGGGGAGACTAGCCTGTTATCCCCGGAGTACCTTTTATCCTATGAGCGATGGCCCTTCCATACGGAACCACCGGATCACTATGTCCTGCTTTCGCACCTGATCGACTTGTTGGTCTCACAGTCAAGCACCCTTATGCCATTACACTCTACGCCTGTCTCTTATACACATCTGACGCTGCCGACGACTAGTCGAGT
>NZ_JBNDHS010000309.1:0-329 GCF_056755095.1 Rhizobium sp. SVR5-9E
TACCTTTCCACAAGGAAAAGTTCGTGGTATCATTCAAAAAGACTGGCGATCCAATGAAGTAATATCTTACCTTCCTGTGAACACTGACCGATTTAAAATCATTCAGCACATCACCCTCAATTGGCAGATCGGAACAGAAACTGCTATGATACAAGGTAAAAAATGCCAGTTGGCAACGGTAGAATATAAGGGCAGAAAGTATAATGCATGGTTTACCAACGAAATTCCCATTTCTGATGGACCATATAAATTTGGTGGGCTTCCGGGATTGATCGTCAAGATCGAAGACACGAAGAAACAACATATCTAGGAATTAAAAGGAATTGAAA
>NZ_JBNDHS010000310.1:0-329 GCF_056755095.1 Rhizobium sp. SVR5-9E
TTATAATACAGGGAGTGGCGCCCCAATCACACCAACGGCAGCACAGGGACCGTATCCTGTTCAGGGTACCTCAAACTGGGTAACCTACTCTATACCCGGACTAACGGGTAATATCACGGTGAACTCTACAAAAGCCGTAACTGCAGGTATTGCAGGGGGAAGCGGAGCCGTAGGATACGGAGGATACTTTGCCGGATTTTCATCCATTCCGGTGATTGCGAAACAATCAGGAGAATGTGTGCCGGGAATAGTTCTTGCAGTTGACGACAGCTTTGATACCTATCAATAGCATGTGCACGATATTGCCATTTCCGGGGCTCCCCAAAATG
>NZ_JBNDHS010000311.1:0-324 GCF_056755095.1 Rhizobium sp. SVR5-9E
GACCATTCGCGTGGGCTTTCGTCTGGGGCAAGGTTCGACGCTGGATGCGCAAACGGCGGCCCGCACGGGGCTTGGCGTCGGTGTCTGTATGGCCATCTGTACGGCACTGTTTACCATCACGCTGCGTGAGCAAATTGCCCTGCTTTACAACGACAACCCGGAAGTGGTGGCCCTGGCCTCCCATCTGATGCTGCTTGCCTGGGTGTACCAGATCTCCGATTCCATACAGGTGAGTGGCAGCGGCGTACTGCGTGGGTATAAAGATACGCGTTCGATCTTCTTTATCACCTTCATCGCTTACTGGGTGCTGGGTCTGCCGTGTGC
>NZ_JBNDHS010000312.1:0-321 GCF_056755095.1 Rhizobium sp. SVR5-9E
GTGTATAAGAGACAGGCATTATATTGCTCCGGACATTTTCTGCTGATGATGTCCTCGTAGATTTTTCTGTAGTTAGGTACTGATCTTTCCATAATGTTTTTTTATACTGATCCCGGTTACCACACCTTCCGTAAAATGCAGGATAAGCGTTGTTTTCCGGAAATAAAATGTAACGTTCAGTTCGTAATACCAGACATCAGCGGGATAATAATTATACTCAAGCCCCAGTTCTCCGGAAATTTCCTTTTTGGTTTTCCCCAGAAGAAACTGATACTGAAGCTTTAGTTTCTTACTCATTGCGATATCCGAGTATTATTGTAT
>NZ_JBNDHS010000313.1:0-321 GCF_056755095.1 Rhizobium sp. SVR5-9E
GTGTAAAATGATCAAATTCATTCATGGAATTTCCATAGTTCTGAATGGTAATTTTATCTCCATCAAATAATCCACCGATTTCTCCCATGACAATGCCGGTTATTTCGCCTGTTTTTTCATCGGTTTCAGAAGAGACATTTCCGGCAGCAATAATCTTCTTCTTATCAAAGATTTTAAAAGTTGGCTTCCCGTCGTTATTTTTAAATTCAATTGAAAACCTGCCACCATCGCAGTTATTAGCTACAAACGTTCCTTCAACTATTTTTGTGGAAACTGTTGTATTTACTTTATCATTATCCTTGCTGTTTGTATCTGCAGAAT
>NZ_JBNDHS010000314.1:0-320 GCF_056755095.1 Rhizobium sp. SVR5-9E
GATTTATATATGGACTTAATTTATCAACGGTGTTTTGATCGTACATTCCCCAACCTTTAGGACCATAATAAAAAGAAGCAGCTTCAAAACCAGTTACTCCGCATAATTTTGAGTTTCCAAACTGCATCTCCCAACCCAAACCATTTGATTCTTTATAAAGCCCAAATGCATTACGAAATGGAATACTCGATTTATCTCCAAACTTTGTTATCTCAATAAATTTGTCTTGAAAGAATCTATTATCAAATACATGATTCATTTCATGTCCTAAAGTATAAGCAAAAAACAATAAATTATCAATTTTTGACATCGTAAGATAT
>NZ_JBNDHS010000315.1:0-319 GCF_056755095.1 Rhizobium sp. SVR5-9E
AGATAAGTGCTGAAAGCATCTAAGCACGAAACTTGCCCCGAGATGAGTTCTCCCTGAGACTTTAAGTCTCCTGAAGGAACGTTGAAGACTACGACGTTGATAGGTCGGGTGTGTAAGCGCAGCGATGCGTTGAGCTAACCGATACTAATGAACCGTGAGGCTTAACCTTACAACGCCGAAGATGTTTTGGCGATGAGAGACGATTTTCAGCTGATACAGATAACAGAATTTGCCTGGCGGCTTTAGCGCGGTGGTCCCACCTGACCCCATGCCAAACTCAGAAGTGAAACGCCGTAGCGCCGATGGTAGTGTGGGGTCT
>NZ_JBNDHS010000316.1:0-319 GCF_056755095.1 Rhizobium sp. SVR5-9E
GTGGATCTCCATGGCAACGTGGTTGACGGAAAGTGGCGTCCTTCTTCTGATACCGCCACCCATCTGGCACTGTATCAGCGTTATCCCTCCCTGGGCGGCGTTGTGCATACACACTCGACTCATGCCACGGCCTGGGCGCAGGCAGGGCTGCCCATTCCGGCTCTTGGCACCACGCATGCAGACTACTTCTTTGGCGATATTCCCTGCACGCGGGCATTAACGCAGGCCGAAGTGGAAGGGGAGTATGAACTCAACACCGGTCGCGTCATTATCGACACGCTGGCTGAGCGTGAGCCGCTGCATACGCCGGGTATTGTGG
>NZ_JBNDHS010000317.1:0-318 GCF_056755095.1 Rhizobium sp. SVR5-9E
GTATTGGTGAGCTGAAAGCAATGCTGGCACTGGCTGGTGGCGATCTGGATCAGGCTCTGGCCTGGACCGAGTGGACTATGGAGTTTAACCAGTCTGTCTTCTCTGCCGAGCGCACTAACTACTATCGCTGCCTGCAAACCCTGCTGCTTCTCGCGCAGGAAGAAGATCGTCAGCCGCTGCAATACCTGAATGCGTTTGTTCGCATGTACGGTGCTGACGCCGTTGAAGCCGCCAGCGCAGCACTGAGCGGTGAAGCGCCGTTCTATGGTCTTCAGGCTGTGGATAGCGACCTGAAAGCCTTCCCGGCACATCAGTCTC
>NZ_JBNDHS010000318.1:0-316 GCF_056755095.1 Rhizobium sp. SVR5-9E
ATTGATTAATCAGGCAAAAAAACCTTTTGTTCTTTTTGGACAAGGAGTGATTTTAGGCAAAGCTGAAGAAGAGCTTAAAGCTTTTATTGAGAAAGTGAATATTCCAGCAGCAGCAACCGTAATGGGATTGAGTGCACTTCCAACCCATCACAAACTGCACGTCGGGATGTTGGGAATGCATGGTAATTACGCACCCAATGTAATGACCAACGAATGCGATGTTCTGATCGCCGTCGGAATGCGTTTCGATGACAGAGTGACTGGCCGTTTGGATAAATACGCAAAACAGGCGAAAATCATTCATCTTGATATTGAT
>NZ_JBNDHS010000319.1:0-315 GCF_056755095.1 Rhizobium sp. SVR5-9E
GACGACACCAGACCCGCATGCAGCACCGCCGCATCCTCGGCAACAAAGCCATCCAGGTTCCGGGTCAGGAGCCGCACGACCTGGCGCTTGGAGATTTCGACACCGATATCGTTCAGCAATGTCGTCAGCCGCCCGGTGGTCACCTGTCCCTGCGCATGAAGCATCAGGCAAAGCCGCCGGAGGTTGGTGCCACAGCCACCGATGATCCCCGCCGGCAAGGGTGCCAGCACCGTCTTTCCATCCAGCATTCGCGACGGTAATGCACGAGCTCCGCCTTGAGCACCAGGTCGCGAACATAGACGCTTTTGTACCCCT
>NZ_JBNDHS010000320.1:0-315 GCF_056755095.1 Rhizobium sp. SVR5-9E
GTCGTAAGCTGCCTGAAGGTTAGCTGCGATAGCGCCTGCAGGATTTCCTTCGATATGGTGTCTTTCCAGCATGTGTACCAGTTCACCATCTTTGAAAAGAGCGACACAAGGAGAGCTTGGTGGGAAAGGAGCCAGGTGTTTTCTTGCTTCCATGACAGCTTCTGTATCGAAACCTGCGAAAACAGTAGTCAGGTGATCAGGTTTTTTATCCCCGGTCAAAGAATATACTACGCCCGGTCTTGCTGCTCCTGCTGCACATCCGCAAACGGAATTGATAACAAGAAGAGTCGTTCCCTGTTGTTTTAATGCTTCTTC
>NZ_JBNDHS010000321.1:0-312 GCF_056755095.1 Rhizobium sp. SVR5-9E
GTAATAGAGTCATCATTGTTCATAATTCCGATCTGGGTTGAGCAATAATCAGCAAAAATATACTTTCCTTGTAGAGCCGGATATTGTGCTCCTCGGTAAACATATCCGCCTGTAATGGAACATTTTCCGCCTGAATGGTCGTATGCTGCTACAGGGAACGTCATGGTAGACTGTGCAGCACATCCTGTTGTATTGTATGCATTATTACCTTCGTAGCATCTCCATCCGTAGTTGATTCCGGCTTGTGTTAAAGGCATTCTGTTAATTTCCTCAATCTGTCCCTGACCGACATCCGCAATCATCACATTGCCT
>NZ_JBNDHS010000322.1:0-312 GCF_056755095.1 Rhizobium sp. SVR5-9E
GTATTAAGAAGAAGCGGAACCGCTTTAGGATTTGGAACAGTATCTACCGCAGGAATTGCAGATGGTGCAGTAACAGCAGCAAAACTCAATCAAATGTCTGCCACTTCAGGACAGGTATTAGGATGGAACGGAACAACCTGGGCTCCTACTGCCAATGGTGTAAGCACCACCCTGAACAGCGGAAACATCTATGTAGGGAATGCCTCTAACGTGGCAACAGCCGTAAGTCCGACAGGAGACGTTACCATTACCAATGCAGGAGTAACCAGTGTTGACAAGCTAAAGGGCAAAACATTATCAGCCACCGCACCT
>NZ_JBNDHS010000323.1:0-312 GCF_056755095.1 Rhizobium sp. SVR5-9E
ATGTAAAAGATGTGCGGAATTTTATTTTGAGTAAGATAATCGCTCGTTCTTTTGCTGAAAGGCATCAATCCGTCCTGGTCACCACAGGAAATCCAAAGCAGTTTCAGCGCTTTTGCTTTTTGTGGATTGGGAAGCAATTGTTGAGGATCTTTTGTATTCGGAGCTGATGAAAATCCGCCAACCCAGGCAAATTTGTCGATATTTCCCAATCCGAAATTCAGGGTTTGTCCACCACCCATCGAAAGTCCGGCAATCGCACGGTTTTCTCGGTCTTTTTTAACCGGATATTTTTTTTCAATGAAAGGAATGAGA
>NZ_JBNDHS010000324.1:0-312 GCF_056755095.1 Rhizobium sp. SVR5-9E
TTTCGGAAGTGCATCTTTATGAACAAGAATTGCTGTCGGTTTATACTCAACACAAGGTCTTGTCACATAGATATACCCTTCGAAATCATTCGTTACACCCCATGAATTCTTCACCACATAATATTCTTTTCCGCTCTGATCTTTTGCCAGACCTACGATGTGCATTCCATGGTCGTCGGTTGTGGAAAGATTATTCAAAGCCTGCTGACGCATATCTTCCGTGATTGTTTTATCTTTTTTAGGCTCCGTGAATAATGTTCCTTTGTTGTCTTTGTTGATCTGATCCAGTTCCATATCCGGAACATAGGCAAC
>NZ_JBNDHS010000325.1:0-311 GCF_056755095.1 Rhizobium sp. SVR5-9E
GGTAAGATTATTCATCCAGAACATATTATCTTTTATCTGGGTATTATAATCATTCATTTCTCCTTCTTTGTACTTGTCAAGGTCTTTTTGTTCAGGACCTTTATCGATCAGCTTCTGAAGTTCTGCTATGGCACTTTTTGTCAGTTTATCTACATTTTCAGGGCCACAAGGGAAACTAATGCTGAAATTATACGTGCTGTAAGGCGCTTTATTCATACTTCCCCTGGCTCCGCCACCATAGATTCCGCTTTCATCTTCTCTCAGTTTTTCAATTACTTTGATTGTGGCCACTTCACCCAATGCTTCCAGAG
>NZ_JBNDHS010000326.1:0-309 GCF_056755095.1 Rhizobium sp. SVR5-9E
TCTGTAAACGTTTGCCTCTCTCGCTCTATAGTCACCGCCTTTAATAGTGTCATAGAACAATCTGTAGGTAGAGTCACCGTCTCCCTGATAATTTTTAGCAGCGTTGATACCTCCCTGAGCCGCAATCGAGTGTGCTCTTCTCGGAGAATCCTGGTAACAGAATGCCTTTACATTATATCCCTGCTCTGCTAAAGTAGCAGCAGCAGAACCACCCGCCAAACCTGTTCCAACAACAATAATATCAATCTTGTCTCTGTTGTTTGGTGCAACAAGGTTCATATGGTCTTTATGATTTTTCCACTTATCCTT
>NZ_JBNDHS010000327.1:0-306 GCF_056755095.1 Rhizobium sp. SVR5-9E
GTATCAATGGTGGCTGAGGAGACTCGAAGCCACCTTTCCTTCTTTTGTAAAGCGGTGACTTCGAGGGCCTCAGTCGCCGCCACTCGACTACTTTTCGTCATTCCACAGAAAAATACCCGGACTCTTATACACTAGAACGCTTACACTCTCCAACTCAATGGTGACTGAGGTTACTCGAAGCCACCAATACCCTTACAATATCAAACTCAAAAATCCCCTCACTCTAAAACCCTGAAACTCTCCCACAAAAAACTCCGGCCGGGAAATCTTTCCCACAACGGAGTGCATTCATACCATAAAAGTATC
>NZ_JBNDHS010000328.1:0-306 GCF_056755095.1 Rhizobium sp. SVR5-9E
GTATTGATTTTAAAATCATAACCAAGCCTTTGAAAAGACTGGCGAAGCATTCTGTAATCGAAATCTATATTGTGTCCCACTAAAGTACTATTGCTCGTAATTTCTATAATTCTGCGTGCAATTTCATGAAATTTCGGTGCCGTTGCCACCATTTTCGGGGTAATGTTCGTAAGTTTCTGAACAAAAGGCGTAATATCACTTTCCGGATTTACAAGCGAAATGAACTGATCAATGATTTTCTGCCCATCATACCTGTAAATAGCAATATCTATAATGCATTCTTTTCTGTAACCTGCACCATTGCTT
>NZ_JBNDHS010000329.1:0-306 GCF_056755095.1 Rhizobium sp. SVR5-9E
GTTCTGCAAAATTCCCTGTCAATGTGTTGAAAAATGAAAAGATACGAAATGCCGTTCACGAATTGCTTGACAGAGACGGGATGATCATCGGGATCTGTAACGGTTTCCATGCGTTGGTTAAATCCGGATTATTGCCTTACGGAAGAATCAAAGATTTGGATGAAAATTCACCGACATTGGCTCACAACGCAATCAGAAGACATATCTCCCAAATGGTAAATGGGAAAGTCTTGAATGACGAATCGCCTTGGTTAAAAGGAATGGAGGATCAGGTTTTCACCATTCCGATTTCTCATGGTGAAGGGC
>NZ_JBNDHS010000330.1:0-305 GCF_056755095.1 Rhizobium sp. SVR5-9E
GTTCGCGAACAATCAAGGCTTCACATTGTTCCTGTCCGGTTAGCGCGCCCCCGATGATGACCGCGCGGTGCCAGGACGAAGTGTCGGTCATCGCTGGCGTTTAACAGGACGGCTGCCGCGCGGCCATATCGATAACTAATCGGCACCAGCGACGTTCCCGTCCGCTAGCGTACCGACAAAAAGAGACCCCGCGTGCTTTGAGTCAGCTCGCCATTACGAGTTGCCGATGGAGGCAGGATCAGTATCGCATCCATAGCCCAGCTTCTCTGGCGGCGGCAATAAAAGCGGTTCGCGCAGCCTCGTGC
>NZ_JBNDHS010000331.1:0-305 GCF_056755095.1 Rhizobium sp. SVR5-9E
CCCCAAACCCCCCCCCCCCAGATGCAGCGTAGTCTCGTGGGCTCGGAGATGTGTATAAGAGACAGGCCCATTTATAAGTCGAGTGGTTGTCTACTCTTCTCAAAATGTTTGAAAAATTCACATCGCCCATTAGAGAAACCTGATTATATTTCGTTTTTGCTTCTGCCACTCCGGCAGCAATACCTTCAGCTCCTTCCAGCTGTGCTTTTTGTGTAGTTTCACCTCGCTGATAGATCAGGCTGATGCCTACAACATGATTGATCTGCTTGTCTAAACTTACATAAGAATTGTATCCCCAATTGACC
>NZ_JBNDHS010000332.1:0-304 GCF_056755095.1 Rhizobium sp. SVR5-9E
CATCAGTCCTGTAAGATGATCTTCATCAAAGCTGAAAGTTGAGAAAAATCCCGTAAATGTAAGCGCAATTAATGATGGAAAGAACAGCACAAACGAAAAGACAAAAGCTGATAAAACGGTGGAAGAGACTTCCATTAATTTAGATTTTACCGTAGTAGTGCTTACTGCATAGCATAAAGTTGCCAGCAACAGTAACAAAATAGGAATCAGCTTAAATGTTCCACTTTCAGCATTACCTCCGAAAGCAAGCAGGCAAACGCCGGTGAAGCTTATCAAAGTTCCCGTAATTTGTTGCCTCGTTGTT
>NZ_JBNDHS010000333.1:0-304 GCF_056755095.1 Rhizobium sp. SVR5-9E
GCAGGAAGTATTTTTTTTCTTGGAACATTGTTTTTTGCACAGGCACAGGAAAATTCAACGGATATCGAAACCATTGAGATTCAGGGTAAATTGTTTTCTACACCGTATAAAAGTGCCAACCAAAACATAAGTGTCATTACCAGAGAAGAAATCATCAATTCTCCTGCAAAAAGTATCGATGAAATTCTGCAGCAGGTAACAGGAATGGATATCAGAAGGAGAGGAGCCAATTGGGTTCAGAGTGATATTGGTTTTCGGGGAAGCTCATCTGAACAGGTTCTTTTGCTTCTAAACGGTATCAGGA
>NZ_JBNDHS010000334.1:0-301 GCF_056755095.1 Rhizobium sp. SVR5-9E
CCCCGCGATGCAGAGGAGCCTCGTGGGCGCGGAGATGTGTGTAAGAGACAGGACCCTGTGAACCTTTACTATAACTTCGTATTGACTTTGAGTAAGTAATGTGTAGGATAGGTGGGAGGCTTTGAAGCCGGCACGCTAGTGTTGGTGGAGCCGACGTTGAAATACCACCCTTTACTTACTTGGAGCCTAACTTCTTTTAGAAGGACATTGCGTGGTGGGTAGTTTGACTGGGGTGGTCGCCTCCAAAAGAGTAACGGAGGCTTTCAAAGGTACCCTCAGCACGCTTGGTAACCGTGCGTAG
>NZ_JBNDHS010000335.1:0-296 GCF_056755095.1 Rhizobium sp. SVR5-9E
CATCGACTGGCGAAGTACATCGCCATCGCCGCAGGTGCTGTTGCGCTCATTTATGGCGCGTTCAGGCGCAATGCGAGACTGGTCACGGCCGCGCTGCTGATGGGGCTTGGCGCGCTGGTGGTTGGCGTACTGAAAAGCATAAGCCATCACAGCTGCCCGTGGGATCTGGTGGAGTATGGCGGTAAGGCCGTTTCTTATCCGCTGTTCAGTGCCGCTCCCGCTGACAGCGGTCCGGGGCGCTGTTTCCCCGGCGGTCATGCCTCAAGCGGCTTTATGGTGATGGGACTGTTCTTTGC
>NZ_JBNDHS010000336.1:0-296 GCF_056755095.1 Rhizobium sp. SVR5-9E
GTTAAACAACCACTGCAGATCCCGCAGCACGTTACGGCGCAGGGCGGCGTGGGTAATCAGATTACTGTTGGCGGACTCGCGTTTTTTTTCCGGATCGTTATCGGTGAGGCGATCCAGCAGCGAGGGCTGCATTTTATCGCGCGCCCCCACCTTCTCCTGCTTGCTGCGGGCTTGCCAGCCGCTGCGCAGCAGATCGCCTTCGCCAGCGGGATTACTCATGGGCTCCATCCGCAGCAAACGTCACCAGGTTCAACGACAGCAATGGGCTTTCGCTTTGCTCGCTAAGCCAGGCTTTC
>NZ_JBNDHS010000337.1:0-296 GCF_056755095.1 Rhizobium sp. SVR5-9E
CTTTGCTGGTGCGCTGGAGATCATCGTTTACGCCGGGGCCATCATGGTGCTGTTCGTCTTCGTGGTGATGATGCTGAACCTGGGCGGCTCTGAAATTGAGCAGGAACGTCAGTGGTTAAAACCGCAGGTCTGGATTGGCCCGGCGATCCTGTCGGCCATCATGCGGGTGGTCATTGTTTACGCCATTCTGGGTGTGAATGATCAGGGCATCGACGGCACGCCAATCGGCGCTAAAGAGGTGGGTATTACGCTGTTTGGCCCATACGTCCTGGCGGTTGAACTGGCCTCTATGCTGC
>NZ_JBNDHS010000338.1:0-295 GCF_056755095.1 Rhizobium sp. SVR5-9E
TGTTTATGGGCTGGGGCGCACAATCTACAAGTGGCGCGTTTGCCTTCGGTAATTCTGCCGGAGCGGCTGCTTGCTGGGCTTATGGTGATAATATCAATGGTTCTGCTCTTTGGGTAAAGGATCAGCCCAATGTAATAACAGCTACTTTTGCAGGAAGTGGAGGAAGTGTAAATATTTACTCTAAAGGCATATCAGTAGGCGGTCCTATTTCAAAGTCATGGAATACCGCGGCTACTGGAGGGGCTTTTTTAGGAAGGGGATATGACAATACTGCAGCAGGGATCAGTTATTGGAA
>NZ_JBNDHS010000339.1:0-291 GCF_056755095.1 Rhizobium sp. SVR5-9E
ACGTAGTTTTATCCTGATAACTTTTCGGCGTAACACCTACCAGCTGCTTAAAGACTCTTGTGAAATAGTTGGTATCCGAAAAACCGGTCTGGTAAGCAGTTTCCTTTATGCTGTTCCTGCTTTTCAATAATTCTTTTGCCTTGCTTATCCTTTCCTGAAGAATAAATTCATTCGGCGAAGTTCCCAGTTCATCTTTAAACATTCTGAAGAAATTCGATTTGCTCACATACGCAAGCTTTGCAATGCTCTCAATGGAAAGTTTCTGATCTGTCTCTTATACACATCTGACGC
>NZ_JBNDHS010000340.1:0-291 GCF_056755095.1 Rhizobium sp. SVR5-9E
GTCCAGGCCTGTTCAGCCGTTTTCGCCGGGCGGATTTCGAGCTTGCTGGCATCTATACCCGCCGTACGGGCGGCATGCAGGAAGTCATCAAAAAGCGTCGGATCCATCACCATCCCGGGCATCATCATCCCGCTATGATGCCCCCGGTGCTCAGCGTGCTCGTCCATGATGGCAGGCGCACCGGAGAGCGTAGTATTGACCTGCGGCGTAAGCCAGTTCATCCGGGCACGCAGTGTATCCACGTTACCGCCCGCCCACTGAGACCACGTCAGGCCTGTCGCCGAGAACAAT
>NZ_JBNDHS010000341.1:0-290 GCF_056755095.1 Rhizobium sp. SVR5-9E
GAATTGCATTATTCGGAACATTCGCATTAGCATCTGCACAAACTATCACATTTGATAAAACTACATTCGATTACGGAACTATTAAACCTAGTTCAGACGGCATCAGATTCTTCACCGTAACCAATACGGGTGACAAGCCTCTTATCCTTTCGAATGTAAAAGCATCTTGTGGATGTACAACGCCTGAATTTAGCACAGATCCTATTATGCCAGGAAAATCTGCTAAGATCAAAGTTGGATACAACACAGCGATCAACGGTGGATTTAACAAAACAATCGAAGTATTTTCT
>NZ_JBNDHS010000342.1:0-289 GCF_056755095.1 Rhizobium sp. SVR5-9E
ATTAATACCAGTCCTCCTACGGCTACCCATTTGTTTTTAATTAAAAACTTAAGGCTGTAAATGTATTTTTTAGTTAAATTATTAAAACTGGTATTAAAAGCATTAAAGAATCTTGCTCCGACACCTGTTTTTTTACCGTGTTCTCCGTGCTCACCCTGAGGGTCATTTAAGAACATGGCATATAAAGCAGGACTTAATGTCAATGCATTAACCGCAGAAATCATGATCGCAATGGCCAATGTAAATGCAAACTGTCTGTAGAAAACTCCCGCAGGCCCCTGCATAAATC
>NZ_JBNDHS010000343.1:0-288 GCF_056755095.1 Rhizobium sp. SVR5-9E
GGCTCATATCAACGGTATTGTAATCTCGTCCCGCTTCACCAGCTCCGTATAATGCGAAGTGTTTAACACAGGCCAAAATAGTATTTCCGGCTGAAAGATCTTTACCCTGATATCCGTAGACCATATTTTTGGCAATCTCGCTTCCTAAATACGGGTCTTCTCCTGAGCCTTCAGATACTCTTCCCCATCTTGGTTCGCGGGAAATATCAACCATCGGCGAGAACGTCCAGTTAATTCCGTCTGCTGAAGCCTCCTTTGCGGCAACACGCGCTGATTGCTGAACAAGAT
>NZ_JBNDHS010000344.1:0-288 GCF_056755095.1 Rhizobium sp. SVR5-9E
TATGTACATTCATAAAGCATATCCTGAAACGACGAAAATTCTTCTTTCATCAATCCCTTACCACTGCACTGCATTCCCAATCCGAACATCAGCTGATAATATTCCTTATTTTTAAATGCAAACTGCCAGTAAGCGTCTACGATAGCTTTTAACTGGTCTTCAGGATTATCATGTGCATTTTGAGCTTTCAGCAGTTCAATGTGTAGACAATGAAAACCGTTTAGTGAGATTTCGTATAAAATGGCCTCTTTGTTTTCAAAATGATCATAAACTACCGGAGCACTGTAC
>NZ_JBNDHS010000345.1:0-288 GCF_056755095.1 Rhizobium sp. SVR5-9E
TCTTTATACAGATTCAGTTTTTTACCATTTTCTTTTTCGTAATCTTTAAGATAGGCATCAATTTCCTTTTTTAAGTAAAACTTATAGTAAGCAGAATAATCGTCATTGATGTTTTTGATCGGATGATAATCTAAAGTTATGGGTGTGGCTACTGCCTTTTCAAAGGTTGTCTGCTCAATGTATCCCGTTTTTAGCATCTGATCAAGAACAACATCCCTTCTGGCCTTCGCTCTTTCGGGATTTCTCATCGGATTGTTTTTTACAGGATTTTCAAGCATTGCCACAAAC
>NZ_JBNDHS010000346.1:0-288 GCF_056755095.1 Rhizobium sp. SVR5-9E
GGAAAATGGAGTCTTGATGAATCACTGGATAAATACTGGATTGATCCTGATATTGCAAAAGATCCGAGACATAAGAAATTAACCACCAGAATAATACTGAGTCATCAGACAGGTTTCCCAAACTGGAGATGGCAAAAAGCAGATCATAAGTTAAGCTTTGAGTTTGAGCCCGGATCAAAATACCAATATTCGGGTGAGGGTTATGAATACCTGCGTAAAGCTGTTGAGAATAGATTTCATAAAAGCCTGGAAATGTTAGCGAAAGAATTGATTTTCGGGCCTTTAGAC
>NZ_JBNDHS010000347.1:0-287 GCF_056755095.1 Rhizobium sp. SVR5-9E
CTTATGGAGTCGCGAACAGAATCGCTTATAAAATTCTGCACATCGTTAAAATGGCTTTTATTAATTTTCATCCCATCTTTCCAGTTTACAGGGAAATGAGTTAGCTTTTCTATCATTAGTTTTTGTTTTTTATTCGTTGGCTGTAAATTGTTGCCTCTCCTTCTGCTGGTTGTACTCAAAGTCCGCTTTCTGCTGATGGCTGTTTTTACTTATTACCTGATCTGTTCTCATACAGAACACAACGCTGTTTTCTTCGATGCCGTTCATATAAAGAGTGAGATTGGGAT
>NZ_JBNDHS010000348.1:0-287 GCF_056755095.1 Rhizobium sp. SVR5-9E
CTGTACAGCTCTGGCAATTTTAGCAGATGAAGGAAAATTAGACTGGGACGATAAAGTTTCAAAATATATTCCTGAATTTCAAATGTATGATCCGTATGTTTCTCAGAATGTTACCATTAAAGATCTGGTAACGCATAGAGCAGGATTAGGATTAGGACAAGGTGATCTGATGTTTTTTCCGGAAGGTGGAAATTTAACCGTAAATGATATTGTTCACAACGTCCGCTATTTAAAACCGGAAAATCCTTTTAGAACCACATTAGATTATAACAATATTATGTTCATCG
>NZ_JBNDHS010000349.1:0-287 GCF_056755095.1 Rhizobium sp. SVR5-9E
GTTGATTACTACGTTCTCGTGATTCATAATACCCATCTGCCAAAGTTTTCCTTTAGAACCGTCAGCATTTTGAGAAATTACCTGAGCGGTTACAGGATCGATTTCTACCAGCCATCCGTAGTCTTTCATTCCGTCCGCATTCACGTCATTGGAAGTAGTCTGCTCTTCTGCTGTAACGATGGTTCCCCATGGGGTAACACCTCCCGAACAGTTTCTGATCGTCTGCACAAGGCTCGGCGCAGAGAAGCTTACCGCTCTTGATCTTGTCAGTTCCCAAAGTTTAGTCG
>NZ_JBNDHS010000350.1:0-286 GCF_056755095.1 Rhizobium sp. SVR5-9E
GTTAATAATCATGTAAAATGCGTGCCAAAAAAAATATCAGAAGTATAAAATAATGTTAAATTTAATTGAAAGTTTCTACAATATTTCCGTCAAAACTTGCAAAAACCATAGTAGGATAGGAGTCTTGGTGAAAAATATTTCCATTTTTATCAATGGCGATTGCTCCTGCAAATCCGTCAATTGTTTTCAGTTCTTCGAAAGTTTTATCAACGGCCTTTTCCAGAGACATTCCGTCGGTGACTCTTGTAACAATCTTTGTTGCCGTGGCATTGCTTACAATGTCTTC
>NZ_JBNDHS010000351.1:0-285 GCF_056755095.1 Rhizobium sp. SVR5-9E
AACCAGTCCTGAGCTCCATAAGGTTCGCTCAAAGTCGATAAAACTGCTGTTCCGCTTTGAGTTCCGTTAAAAAATGCATTATTTGCTACAGCCGGCTGCCCGGAATAGTTGATGGTAAGAGAATCTAAAACATTAGCCGCAATTGAAGACGTAAAATCAATTCTTACTTCTTTCGTACTCAGTTGTTGAAAGTTGAGACTATTCCCATGATAAACAACCTGCGAAACCGTCATCTCATCATCCAGATCAAAATAAATACTGCTCATATTCCTGTCTCTTATACAC
>NZ_JBNDHS010000352.1:0-284 GCF_056755095.1 Rhizobium sp. SVR5-9E
CTTCAGAAAGCTCTGGACGCGCGTTTTACTGACTGTGGGCTGACGCTTCATCCTGACAAGACTAAAATCGTCTACTGTAAGGATGAAAGTCGGCGAGGTACTCACCCGGTCTACAAGTTCGACTTTCTCGGCTACACTTTCCGGCCGCGACTGGTGAGCAAGAAGGCCGGGGGCATGAGTGTCTCATTCAGTCCCGCTGCCAGTCCAACGGCGCTCAAGGCGATCCGGGGCACTATCCGTAGTTGGTCCTTGCACCTTCGCAGTGACAAGGCTCTCGATGATCT
>NZ_JBNDHS010000353.1:0-284 GCF_056755095.1 Rhizobium sp. SVR5-9E
ATGATGCAAGCACTAAACTTTTTGCCGTTCTTGGCCTTCATATTTTTGATCAGCGGGGTGTTTCTGTTGTTGATCAGTGAAGTGATCTGCTGTATGTTGAGCGTTATTCCACAAACGTTTCTGAACTGCACCCAGTTGCATTGCGCATCAGGACATTTGATGATCTTGTCTTTGATGATGAGGTTTTGCTGCTGGCATTTTGGACATTTGAGTTCGGGGATCTTTTCTTGATGAATTGAGAGTGATAATAGTTCTTTGGTGATCTCTGTTGTGTAGTCTTTGCT
>NZ_JBNDHS010000354.1:0-284 GCF_056755095.1 Rhizobium sp. SVR5-9E
ACTGGGTACCGTGATGGATGACTTCTCGCCACTGCTTGTGCAGCGCGGCGTAATGGCGATAGCCTTCACGCTCCTGAGCATCGACGGTGAGTGGATCAAGCTCCAGTCCCATGTGGCCAAACAGTGCCGTCAGGCCGCGGAAAGCAATGCTGTGCTGGCGGAAGGTGGCGTGACATTTATGATGACCGATATGCGCGCCCATCACTTCCGGCGGGAAGAAGTAGCTCATGCCACACTGGATGGTATTGCGCTCCAGCGCGTCGTTGTTGTCAGAGGCCCAGAAG
>NZ_JBNDHS010000355.1:0-283 GCF_056755095.1 Rhizobium sp. SVR5-9E
GAATCATTTGGTTTTGGGTTGATCGCATAAACCAGCGTTTTTATTTGTGGAAAAGTTTCCAGTAGGAACTCGAAAAGTTTTTCTCTGTTCTCCTTTTCTTCTCTGTAAAGTTGGAAAAGAACCATCCATTCACCTTTTGAGTTTTGTCTCATCATTAAAGTTCTCAGGAAACCTTCATGATTTCTGACATCAAAAAAGTCAAGACCTTTTTTTACAGCATATTCTTTTACCGCAAGTCTTATTGTATTGGAAGGTTCTTCCTGAAGGAAACACTCTTTAAGAT
>NZ_JBNDHS010000356.1:0-283 GCF_056755095.1 Rhizobium sp. SVR5-9E
CTGCCTACTTCAGTGACAGTCCATCCCGCTTCCAGCGCAATATATCCGAAAGGTGTTGCTACTAAAAATGTTTTCAGAAGCCAGTTTTTTTTCAACCATTCTTTTTTGAAAAATACGGCAAAAAGGTAAATCATCCCTATAATGATCATAATCACCCCAAAGAAAATCATAATCTGAAAAGCAAAATGGACAACCATTACCGGAGGCCATTCACCTCGCGGGAAATCATTCAAACCTTTTACTTCAGCGTTAAAATCATTGCTTACCAGAAAACTTAAAACCT
>NZ_JBNDHS010000357.1:0-282 GCF_056755095.1 Rhizobium sp. SVR5-9E
AGTCTGTTGTATAATTCAGTTGTTCCGTGGTCGTTGAACTGAGAAGCTTTTGTTGCATAGACCGGCATTTCGTCCAATGGCTGTTCCCACAACAAATGATTTCTCTGGAACTGCTTTCTTACGGCCTGAAGTGCGTCAAGTGCACCTCTTTTGTCAGATTTATTTAAAGCAACTAAGTCTGCATAATCCAACATGTCGATTTTTTCCAACTGCGTGGAAGCTCCATATTCAGGCGTCATCACGTACATTGAAACATCCGCAAAATCTGATACTTCCGAACCT
>NZ_JBNDHS010000358.1:0-282 GCF_056755095.1 Rhizobium sp. SVR5-9E
AGATCACCTGGCACGTTTTCTTTCAATGTCCAGAGATTATGCACGTCAGCAAGGATTTAAAGGAACTTTCCTTATCGAGCCTAAACCAATGGAACCTACAAAACACCAGTACGACTACGATTCTGAGACGGTGATCGGCTTCCTTAGACATTACGGATTAGATAAAGATTTTAAATTAAATATCGAAGTAAACCACGCAACCCTTGCAGGTCATACTTTTGAGCATGAACTTCAGGTTGCTGTAGATGCAGGACTTTTAGGAAGCATTGATGCCAACAGAGG
>NZ_JBNDHS010000359.1:0-282 GCF_056755095.1 Rhizobium sp. SVR5-9E
ATTTCCTGCACCGCCGCCGCCGCCGACTCCACCATGGAACATTCCGCCCATGACGAAAGGTCTGTCAGGATGCTGATGGGCAAAATTAACCACCACCTGATCCCCGACTTCGGGAATGGCTACAAATCCACGGTTTTTACTTACTTTTTCGCTGCCACCGCCATCGGGAGTCATAACGCGGATATATTCTGTTGTCGTTGATCCGTTTTGCCAGTCAAACTGAACCTGTACTCTTCCCTGATTTAAAGGATCTGTATTGGAAATTACTTTGGCAAACTGGGC
>NZ_JBNDHS010000360.1:0-281 GCF_056755095.1 Rhizobium sp. SVR5-9E
GATCAATACCGACAATTCATCAGGCGCAGCCTTACGAACCGGCAGACTGCGCTTTCAGTCGTGGGTTGGACATCGAAGAGCAACGGCTTGCCCTTTATCTCTGCTTTCCGCTCAACGAAACGCTCTCCGGCAGCTTGGTTTCCGCGATGAATTTCCAGCCCCAATCCGATCGATGCAAGCAGGGTGCGGCCGGGGTCTGCGCGTCGGTGGGGACGATCACCCTTCTGGACCAACGGAGCTTGTCGTAAGGCTCCGTTCAGATGGCTAGCGCATATGGCGGC
>NZ_JBNDHS010000361.1:0-280 GCF_056755095.1 Rhizobium sp. SVR5-9E
TTCCCGTGACATCCCGTGCTTTACCGGTAAGCAGCCCCGGTTTCAGGGCGATAAAGGCAACGGTGTGCGCGGCCTGAATCACCGCACCCGGCGTTGTGCCGGTTTGCGCCATCAGTCCAGAAGGTATATCCAGGGCCACCACCGGCGCGCTGTGGGCATTGGCACGTGCAATCAGGGTGGCAACCGGGTCGCGCGGCGCACTGCGTAGTCCGGTGCCCAGCAGGCCATCAATAATCATATCAATCTCTTCCGGCCAGACGATATCGGTGGCATGAATAAC
>NZ_JBNDHS010000362.1:0-280 GCF_056755095.1 Rhizobium sp. SVR5-9E
CGCCCATACCGGGTCGCGCGAACTTTTTCGCCCCGGCGTGCTCGCCATCGCGCTCGGCGTTGCCTTTGGCGCATCGAAGCTCTTCGGCGTGTCTCTTGCCCTCGGTGCATTCTTTGCGGGCATGGTGCTCTCGGAAAGCGAGCTCAGCCACCGCGCCGCTCAGGAAAGCCTACCGCTTCGCGACGCGTCTGCTGTTCTCTTCTTCGTGTCCGTCGGCATGCTCTTCGATCCGAACATCCTGATCGACAAGCCGCTGCCGGTCCTGGCGACTGTCTTCATC
>NZ_JBNDHS010000363.1:0-280 GCF_056755095.1 Rhizobium sp. SVR5-9E
GTACTGGCTCGTACTCTAAATATTCATGACCAGCTCTCCATTGATTTATACACTATGCTCTGAGTCAATCTTCATCGGGTGTGATAAAAATTGCGACATCCGCACCTCATTCACCGCGGCCGTCAGGGCAATGTAAATGAGCCTTCCATGACAATAACGCTTTTTCCTCCTACCCGAACTGACGGGCTTTCTGCAGTGCCGTCATAGCCTGAAAATAATGTGCTGGCGCGCCCCATATCAACGCCCTGGCTTACGCGAAGAGAGAGCTCTTTTTTATTGC
>NZ_JBNDHS010000364.1:0-279 GCF_056755095.1 Rhizobium sp. SVR5-9E
CTTCGACGATGAGCTGGTGCGCCGGATGGAGGGGCACGAATTCGACACGGTGAAGGTGCTGCAATGGCGCAGCAAGGATTTCGACTTCGCCTCGATCGCCGCGCTGCGCGCCAGTCTCGAAGACGCCCCGCGCGTGCAGGGCTTGACGCGGGCGCTGCCTGCGGTAGACCAGCAGGCGTTGGAATATCTGTCACGCGATCTGGAGATTGCCGATCTTGCCAGCAGCCCGGCGCGGGTCGAAAAATTATGGGAGGCCTGTGCGCTTCCCGACTATCGGCG
>NZ_JBNDHS010000365.1:0-279 GCF_056755095.1 Rhizobium sp. SVR5-9E
GGACCAAGGCTGACACCGCCCGCCAGACCCAGGATCAACGCGATAATCAGCCCCGGCAGCGCCGAGGGGGGAACGGGCGCACCGATCAGTGGCTCAAGCGCCGGATCCGGCCCGGCGTGCCCTGGGCTAAAGCGGATCACCAGACCCACCGCAACGCCGGTGAGCGTCAGCATCAACATGATCCATCCCGGCGAATCCACGCTGACGCCCAGTTGTGCAGGAAGCGCCGTCCATAACATCGCCTGCAACACCGACGCGACTTTCATCACGACAATGAGC
>NZ_JBNDHS010000366.1:0-279 GCF_056755095.1 Rhizobium sp. SVR5-9E
TGTTATGTGTGTTCGAGTCTCTCAAATTTTCGCAAGCCGGTGATGAATCGAAAGAAACATCTTCGGGTTGTGAGGTTAAGCGACTAAGCGTACACGGTGGATGCCCTGGCAGTCAGAGGCGATGAAGGACGTGCTAATCTGCGAAAAGCGCCGGCGAGGTGATATGAACCTTTGACCCGGCGATGTCCGAATGGGGAAACCCAGTGTGTTCCGACACACTATCGTTAACTGAATACATAGGTTAACGAGGCGAACCGGGGGAACTGAAACATCTAAGTA
>NZ_JBNDHS010000367.1:0-279 GCF_056755095.1 Rhizobium sp. SVR5-9E
GTACTGCCCGGTTGTCCGGTGCCGCCGATCGTCGGGGTGGTGTCGTTGGTGACTTGCCCGCTGGTGAGGTTGCCGGTCACGCCGCCAGGGGCATTGTCGTTAACCGTATCCAGCGTTGGAACCGTTGGCGCCGTCAGGTCAACCACGACGTTCCAGCCGTTAGACACCTGGCTGACGTTGCCCTGTGGATCGGTGGCGGTAACGGTGAAGGCGTGAGGCCCTTCGCCGAGCGCGGTGTCAGGGGTGAACGTCCAGGCACCGGTGCCGTCAGCCGTGACC
>NZ_JBNDHS010000368.1:0-279 GCF_056755095.1 Rhizobium sp. SVR5-9E
GATCAATCCCCACTAATGAGAAATTGAAGGTCATAAACTCTACGATAGGTCTGTTACCATTCATTGCAGCTCCCACAGAGATTCCTGCGAAACCAAGCTCAGCGATTGGTGTATCGATTATTCTTTTAGGACCAAATTCATCCAGCATTCCTTTTGAAGCTTTGTATGCACCATTGTATTCTGCTACTTCCTCCCCCATCAAATAAATGGATTCGTCTTTACGCATTTCCTCGCTCATTGCCTGTGCAATTACCTCACGAAAAGTATATTCTGCCACAT
>NZ_JBNDHS010000369.1:0-278 GCF_056755095.1 Rhizobium sp. SVR5-9E
TTCCAAAGTCCTTTGGTTCCTTCGCCAAGATTTTCCATGGCTTCTGCAATATAAAGATAATGCTCAAAAAATTTGATCGCCATATCTTCATATACCTGATAATATTGAGCCAGTTCCATGGCAATACGCATCATATTTAATGCATACATTGCCATCCAGCTCGTACCATCGGCTTGCTCCAGGTGCTGTCCGTCCTTCAGGATCATATTCCGGTCAAAAGCTCCGATATTATCAAGACCCAGGAAGCCTCCTCCGAAGATGTTTTTACCATTTTTATC
>NZ_JBNDHS010000370.1:0-278 GCF_056755095.1 Rhizobium sp. SVR5-9E
GATTACATCAGTGAGAGCGGGCGTGTCATTGATCCCAGCGACACGCGCAAAATCACCACGTCGGAAGGGCAAAGCTATGCGTTGTTCTTTGCCCTGGCCGCGAACGATCGCAAAGCCTTTGATCAATTGCTGACGTGGACGCGCGACAACCTGGCCGGGGGCAATCTGAACGATAATTTGCCCGCCTGGCTATGGGGTCAGAAAGACCACGACAACTGGGCGATAATCGATACCAACTCCGCCTCGGATGCCGATGTCTGGATTGCATGGTCACTGCT
>NZ_JBNDHS010000371.1:0-278 GCF_056755095.1 Rhizobium sp. SVR5-9E
GTGCCGATGATCGAGGAGATCACTGTCGAGACCGCGGCCACCCAGAGCGATGTCTTGATGGCGTTGAGGAAGACCTCGTTGTGAAAGAACACCACATACCAGCGAAATGAAAGTCCCTGTGGCGGGAACGTCAGGAAGGCGCCAGCATTGAAAGAGGCGCCGACGACCACGAGGATCGGCAGCAACAGAAAGGCATAGATCAGCAGGCAATAGCCGGTGAGGAGGTGCCTGGCCATCAGTTCGCCTTCCATTTCATGCGGGTGAGCCTGGCAAACAGC
>NZ_JBNDHS010000372.1:0-278 GCF_056755095.1 Rhizobium sp. SVR5-9E
TGGTTAAAGACTGTTTCAAGATGTTGGCGGTAGCTTCCTTCTTTTACGTTTCTTACATAAAAACTCGGAAGTTCGGTATTCAGATTGATGTAGCTTTCATAAAAATCATCGACTTCACAAAATGCTTTTACCGCTCCCGTCGTCTGTCCTGTTCCTTTTACATGGAGATGCGGAACTCCTTTATAAGTTGTCTTTTGTGCTGTAAGATTGGCTATTCCGGCATTAAGAAATCCGTAATGGATTCTTAAAGTAATAGATTCACCGTCCGAGATATTGGT
>NZ_JBNDHS010000373.1:0-278 GCF_056755095.1 Rhizobium sp. SVR5-9E
TCTAGGCCCAGCACAAGACACCGTTGAGAAAGCGCTCAATGGGTGCTTATCTGATCGCTAGCCGGTTCCTTTGAAAGAGTGGCTCTGTCTCGGTGGATGAGGCAGAGCTTGGCCATGCAAACATCCGGTTGAGGGCTGGTTCGCGCAGGTTTGTTAGCGCCGCAAGATGAAACAAAATTGAAGATACGTCGTCGCAATAGGCAATTTTCTTTCCGGCAGTAGCCCTCTGAATAGGCGAACATCATGAATCGCGCGAGGTCTTCGACCTTGCCCTTAAG
>NZ_JBNDHS010000374.1:0-278 GCF_056755095.1 Rhizobium sp. SVR5-9E
TTTCAGTTCGGTCTTATTTTTCCACCGCCAGCGCCATCACCTGATCCGTGGTCATGATTTCAGCAAAGACATCCGCGACGCCTGCCAGCGCTGCACGCTGCAGCGTGTCGTGATCCACCATGCCCCCCTTCCCGTCATCCAGATCGCGCGTGGCTGTCGCATCTTCCGGAATAATCACGCTATAACCCAGCGGTACAGCATCACGTGCAGTCGATGAGATACACATATGCGTCATCAGGCCCGCCACGATGACCTTTTTAATTCCCTGTTTCTTTAAG
>NZ_JBNDHS010000375.1:0-278 GCF_056755095.1 Rhizobium sp. SVR5-9E
GTCCGAATACCGTCGGCTACTACAACTATGTCGATGGCTTCCACTTGATGATGGTTCCCATCGACCTGCCTTCGCAGTTGCAGGACGACGCCGGCCCAGCCATCGCGATCGCCGCACAGAGCGGCGGCATTGGCGTGCATCTTGCCAGCTCGCTCGAAGCACGAGGGGTGCCGATCTCGTACATGCTGACCACGGGCAATGAGGCCGACATCGGCCTAGCCGAGGTGTTGGATCATTATGCCGACGACCCGGCCACCGGCGCGGTCATCATCTATGCG
>NZ_JBNDHS010000376.1:0-277 GCF_056755095.1 Rhizobium sp. SVR5-9E
GGCTGATCCAGCTGTTCGGCGCCCAACAGGTGCAAGTGAAAAGGGATCTTGACCAAGCTGTTGCCAACGCTGCCCGCATGAGCGAATACCTCAGCGTAGTTTCCGGACATGAAAACAAAGAAAACTTCAGGAATTTCTTCCTCTCTCCCGAATGGCTGCAGCTGAAGCAGGCCTACACCAATATGCGCCACATGGGCATCAAAAGCCGTTTTGAGACGGATATTAAAAACGACAGCACGCGGATCACCATCGGTCTTCGTATAGCCAATGATAAATA
>NZ_JBNDHS010000377.1:0-277 GCF_056755095.1 Rhizobium sp. SVR5-9E
CCCCCCCCCCCCCCCCCCCCCCTCCCCCCAAAACAAAAAACGCCCTCCTAGATGCAGCGTAGTCTCGTGGGCTCGGAGATGTGTATAAGAGACAGGTGTTCTCAGAGGTACTCCCGCTTCGGTTGCCGTCGCTCTCGCAGCCTCACGTACGACAAACCCGGCTCGTACGTGGTATCGATTTGCTTGACGCGCAAGACTGGCAGAAAATAATTCCCCGCCAGAGAGCATTAATTGCCATTTGCGTCCAAATCAATCGGCGAGTGGTTATGTATTCATT
>NZ_JBNDHS010000378.1:0-277 GCF_056755095.1 Rhizobium sp. SVR5-9E
AGCATATCGTCCGCATCGCCCGCGGCTGATTTCGCCACGCTCAGACCGGTTTGCTGGCTTCGATGAAGCGGCGCAGCGCCGTCGCCGCATTCAGCATGTGCGCACGCATGCGCCGCGACGCCATATCGCCGTCACCCTCAGCAATTGCCTGCATGATGGCTTCGTGCTCCGCTCGTGATCGATCGAGCCGCTCGTCCTGCTGCAATTGAGCGCGGCGGAAGGCGGTCAAGCGACTGCGTATGGCAATCGCCTGTTCGGCCAGAAAGCTGTTATGCGT
>NZ_JBNDHS010000379.1:0-277 GCF_056755095.1 Rhizobium sp. SVR5-9E
GAATATATTCCGTACATCATCATCGGTGATCAGTATTTTTTTGCCCCTTAAGACTTCAGTTAAAGATCCTAACGTTTTATTCCTTACTGTTTCAGTAGAATTATTCTCTTCTTCTACAAGATGTAAAAATAAGCCTACTTCATCTAAAATCCTTTGATAAGAATGCGCTGTTTTTACCACGATGGAATCAGCGTATTGTTTTATTTTTAATTCTTCTGACTTAGACAAATTCCGTTCCGTAAATATTATGATCGGAAGATTTTCCAGACCCTCATAG
>NZ_JBNDHS010000380.1:0-277 GCF_056755095.1 Rhizobium sp. SVR5-9E
GCATGAAAGCACCCTTATTTTGTCTGATTTCTGATAAAATCAGCGCCCTGCACCGGATAGCCGGTCGCTCACTTACAGCTAACCATCTGAAAAAGCTCATCATGTCGAGATTGCTCGCAGCAATAACATTACCTTTAAGCATCATTTTAACTATTCTGGTGACTGTCGCCTGTTCTGTGCCGATCATTATTGCCGGCATCATTAAGTTGCTGCTGCCCGTGCCCGTGGTATGGCGAGCCGTATCCGCATTTTGTAATTTCATGATGTACTGCTGGTG
>NZ_JBNDHS010000381.1:0-276 GCF_056755095.1 Rhizobium sp. SVR5-9E
TGCGTGATGCTTCCTGACCAGGTGTCGGTCGACAGCATGGCGGGCGTGTTGCAGGTACCGGCCTGGGGATCCATGTCGGACGTCAGAAAGCCAGTCAGTGCATACGCCCATGCGCTACCGTCGGGTTGCAAAACCCTGTTGAGCGACTGATAGCGGTCCGCTGCATACCCGTACTGCCATTGGCGCGTGGCGCCGTTCGCCGCCTGGATCGTGGCCGAAGCGATGCGATAGGTATCGACATAGGTGAAGGTCAACGCACGACCGTCGCTACCGGTG
>NZ_JBNDHS010000382.1:0-276 GCF_056755095.1 Rhizobium sp. SVR5-9E
GCCTTCGGTGGGCAGCGCGTCGTAATAGCGCGTTGAGGCGAGCTTAACGGTTTTCAGCGTCGCTTCAGCCGACGTTCCCCCAATCACGAAGGCAATATGGTAAGGCGGGCAGGCCGCGGTACCCAGGGTACGCATTTTCTCAACCAGGTAGTTTTTCAGCTTCGCCGGGGTAATCAGCGCTTTGGTTTCCTGATAGAGGTAGGTTTTATTCGCGGAACCGCCGCCTTTTGCCATGCACAGGAATTTATACTCGTCCCCGTCGACGCTGTAGAGATC
>NZ_JBNDHS010000383.1:0-276 GCF_056755095.1 Rhizobium sp. SVR5-9E
ACCATTTACCACCACGCCGATTACCTATTGTAATATGACGGGTACCGGAACAACCGATTATATTTCAAATGTTACTATAACATCTGTGAATCCGGGAATTCCTCCGATGAGTAATACTTCGGTTCAGACAAACTATATCAGCTATACAACACCGGCGACATTAGTTAATCTGGAAATAGGTTCCACGGGCAATCAGATTTCAGTTGCTAAAAATGGGGGTCAGAGTGATGCTGTATCTGCCTGGATTGATTTCAACAGAAACGGCTTGTTTGAACC
>NZ_JBNDHS010000384.1:0-275 GCF_056755095.1 Rhizobium sp. SVR5-9E
GTAGATCGCCAGCGCATGTTCGCCTTCACTATAGATGATCTGATCGGCTTTAAGTCGGATGGTCTGATCTTTCGACGCCGCGGGCACGACCGTGTAGCGACCGGGGAATGCCGGAGACGTTTGCTTCCCGACGATATGGCTTTGAAACATTTGCGCTGCCCCCCGTACACGTCGTAAGATACCGAATTGCCGCAAGCCCGCCTATTCGAAGAAGCCCTTACGTACTGCTACGGAAGCTCGAAATCACGGATAGGTGTATAAAGCGGGTTGCCCTC
>NZ_JBNDHS010000385.1:0-275 GCF_056755095.1 Rhizobium sp. SVR5-9E
GTGGGTCTATAGCTCTAGCTTTTCTTCCATCAGGATCGATAAACATTACAGGATTATTCAAAGCAAAATTATAGGGAGTAAATCTTCTTGACGTTTCCGCCAAAGGATCAATTACACCCCACCTTGCAATGTCGCTCATATACATTCTTGCTCCAAAATCACTCCAACCGGTCTCGGTCTGCAATTCCTTGCCGTTGTATTGATAGTTGTAAGCCGGATTTCCAGCCATTGCATTGTATCCTCCATGCTTCAACCCAAAAGGATAATAATTGTTT
>NZ_JBNDHS010000386.1:0-275 GCF_056755095.1 Rhizobium sp. SVR5-9E
GCTTTAAATGGCGTCAATCTCCCTCTTGCCATCACCGGACAGGAAAAAATATGGCTGAATGTCTGGAAGAAGTTCGGATTTTCGGAGACTGAGATCAGAAATTACTTCACCGGTCCCGCATATCTCCCATGGCACAGGATGGCCAATATTGATCACTGGGAAGGTCCATTACCGATGTCATGGATTGACGGACAGGCCGAACTGCAGCAAAAGATTCTAAAAAGAGAACGCGAACTGAATATGAAACCGGCCTTGCCGGCTTTTGCAGGACACGT
>NZ_JBNDHS010000387.1:0-275 GCF_056755095.1 Rhizobium sp. SVR5-9E
CCATCACACTGACAGGATTGTTGGAATTGACGCAGTATGAGCTACAGGTTGCCAACGTATGTAGCGGTACGCCGGGTACTTATACACTGCCATACTTCTTTACAACTCCTACTGTAATATATTGTAATATGTCTGCTGCTGCATCTACATCAGGATATATTTCTAAAGTTAAGGTAGAGCCAAACGGTAAAGCTGCAATGGAAAATGCATCAGGAGCGTCCAATTATACAGATTATACAGGTGTTCCGTTGAAGTTCATAGAATTGATCCAGGGT
>NZ_JBNDHS010000388.1:0-275 GCF_056755095.1 Rhizobium sp. SVR5-9E
ATATTTTGGTAAAGGGTGCCGAAAGTTTAAGATCATCATTCGACAAGCACAATCTTGACCCGAATACCATCGATCACGTATTGGCACATATTTCGTCAGGTTATTTTAAAGAAGGTTTAAAAGATGAATTTGCCAACGTAGGGTTGGATTTCCCTTGGGAAAAATGGTTCTACAACCTTTCTGAAGTAGGAAACATCGGAGCCGGATCTATTTTCATCGCACTAGAGCAATTAATGAATTCCGGCAAACTGAAAAAAGGAGAAAAAGTACTTCTT
>NZ_JBNDHS010000389.1:0-275 GCF_056755095.1 Rhizobium sp. SVR5-9E
GGGCGCCGCGGTCGGCAGCTGGCAGCCCATCGCCGGGCACACGCCCTCGATCAAGTCCGCGGCGGTCGGTGGGACCAAGGCGGCGATCACCGAGGGTCACGGCAACGGCACGCCGGGCAGCGGGCGCGACGGCCAGCGCGAACTGGCGGTGGACAAGACGCGGCAGGATGCGACGTCGCCCAATGCCTTCCAGGACACGCTGATCATGGGCACGCTGGCGACCATCAAGCACATGTCCGATCCGTCGACCCGGCTCAACCTGGCCCGGCCGCACG
>NZ_JBNDHS010000390.1:0-275 GCF_056755095.1 Rhizobium sp. SVR5-9E
TAATATAGGTGGGCAGAACATGAAAACTACTAACGATATGCCGATCGTATATCCTCCGAGCTTTGACTGTATAGGACTCGTTACGTTCAATATCAATCCGCATTATCTGGATCCGAATCCGGATTTAAAGCATAATGGAGAAACCCGCGAAACAAGAATCAAAGAATTTTTAACACAGAATGACCTTAAGGTAGTCGGGCTTCGCGAAGGAAACTGGATCAGAAGAAAAGATGATCGGATCACTGTTGAAGGTGCAGAGCTGACGAGGATTTTTG
>NZ_JBNDHS010000391.1:0-275 GCF_056755095.1 Rhizobium sp. SVR5-9E
TTATTATGTTCAGCACCTTGTCACGCAGTATGGTGCACTTACGGTATTGGCATGGCTCTGTGTAATTACAGCGTTCATGTTTTTATTGAGAAACATTTTCAGATATCTGGGATCTTTTTTGCTGATCAATTATCGTGTAGGCGTTACCAAAGATCTTCGTGGCGCAATGTACAGAAAAATACTTTCCCTTCCGGTTGCTTTCTTCACAGAAAGCAGAAAAGGGGATCTGATGTCTCGTATGTCGAATGACGTAGGAGAAGTAGAAGGAAATATTT
>NZ_JBNDHS010000392.1:0-274 GCF_056755095.1 Rhizobium sp. SVR5-9E
ATTGTCAACATTATAGAACTCAATCGGTTTATTGATCTCTGATTTTTCCCCTAATCTCGCTTTCAGAAAAAACCTCTTTTTTATTAGCGGATTGCTGATTTTCTTTGGTCATGTCTTCTCAACAACTTCCGATTTCCGCGCCGTATTATCAATGATTGAACTATTTTTAATGAGTTCTTTTTGAGTTTCTAAATTTTTTACAGCCTGCTTCGATTTACACCCCAACAGAAGAAGCATACGTATTGACTTGTGTTGGGGTACACATGATAATAAG
>NZ_JBNDHS010000393.1:0-274 GCF_056755095.1 Rhizobium sp. SVR5-9E
AAACCTGTATCGGAAGCAATTGCATCGAAGGTTCCTGTGTAATATCCCCGCGCATCCACTTCATGATGTACTTCAGTTATCATTAATTTGGTAAAGAGGGAGGTCTCATTGGTATCGGTTTTACGCATTTCGATATCTGCGATACAGCCCGGATATAAAAACGGAACCGTAGTATTTCCCGAAGTTACAAATACGTCTGAGGCCTTGCTTCCCGCCGTTCCTTTTTGTGAGGTTTCTACATCCATAAAAGAAGCAGCTTTGATGGGTGCCACTC
>NZ_JBNDHS010000394.1:0-274 GCF_056755095.1 Rhizobium sp. SVR5-9E
AAATTGAATACATCAAACATTGCCCTGAATGTGGAACCGAGCTGGTGAAAATCGAAGATCAGGCGATCCATTTTTGTCCGAATGATTTGCACTGTCCTACACAGGTTGTCGGAAGAATGATTCATTATGTATCCAGAAAAGCTTTAAATATCGAAAATCTGGGAATCGAAACCATTGAGCAGCTTTATAGAGAAAAATTAATTGAAAATCCCGCAGACTTTTATGTTTTAACCAAAGAGCAACTTCTTCCATTGGAAAGAATGGCGGAAAAATC
>NZ_JBNDHS010000395.1:0-274 GCF_056755095.1 Rhizobium sp. SVR5-9E
GGAAACAGGCGTCGTCGCTCACCTTCTGAATGGCGGCGGTCTGCTCCATGTTGATAGTCATATAGTTCACCACGTTAGCGTCCGGCGCGTTTTGCAGGCGCGACATCTGCAGATGCAGGATCTGCGGCTGGATGGTGTCGATAATCTTCTGTTCCGGCTCGCCGGCTTTTTGCAGGGCCGCCATCTGGTCAAGAATGCGCTGATGAAGCACAGGCTCCTGCTCTTTAATCACCTGCCAGGCGGGCATTGCGTTGAGGGTGGTATCAAGCTGCTG
>NZ_JBNDHS010000396.1:0-274 GCF_056755095.1 Rhizobium sp. SVR5-9E
GATAATAATGATTTTGCTGAAGCAATGTATGTGTATCCGGGAGCTGCAAACTCTACACTCTCTTACAGAAATGATAATACGAATCCGGATCCAGCTTCTCCTCCTTCTGACGGTGTTCGTAGAGATTATAAATCTGTTATTACCTTAGAAGGTTTGACGTTGAGTTCTATTCCTGCTTGTCCATTAATTACTTATCCTGCAAATAATGCTACTTTTGTTCCTTTGTCTCCTACAATAACATGGAGTAATTCTCCAGGAGCAACGGGTTATAAAG
>NZ_JBNDHS010000397.1:0-274 GCF_056755095.1 Rhizobium sp. SVR5-9E
GCGCAGCTTGCCGCGGGCCAGCGCCTGCTTGCCGGCGAGATCGCTCGACAGGACCTCGGCGACGACGCGGCTGGCGATGACCTCGGCCTCTTCGCGCTTCTGGCGTTCGATGCCGTGATTGGCTGTCACGTGCGCCATTTCGTGCGACAGCACGGCGGCAACTTCCGACGCATCGTTGGCAAGAGCCAGAAGGCCGCGCGTCACATAGAGATAGCCGCCCGGCAAGGCGAAGGCGTTGATCGACGGCGAATTCAGAATGGTGATGCGATAGGAT
>NZ_JBNDHS010000398.1:0-274 GCF_056755095.1 Rhizobium sp. SVR5-9E
GTTCGGATGTGGAGCTTGTGTAGCTACTTGTAAAAACGGATCTGCAATGCTTTTCGTTGGAGCTAAAGTTTCTCAGTATGCGCTATTACCACAGGGTAGAATAGAGGCAAAGAGAAGAGTTCTGAATATGGTGAAAGCCATGGATGAAGAAGGATTCGGAAACTGTTCCAATACCGGTGCTTGTGAAGTGGAATGTCCGAAAGGAATTTCCCTTGAAAACATTGCCAGAATGAACAGAGAATATATGGCAGCTTTTGTTGACAGAGGATAAGAT
>NZ_JBNDHS010000399.1:0-273 GCF_056755095.1 Rhizobium sp. SVR5-9E
GAATGTGCTAAAGCGTCTTTTAAAGTAAGCATTCCGCCTCTTCCCGGTACGTGGTAAGTTCCTTTGTTGAAGCTTGCATTAGAAACTACGGAACATGGAGTCATACCCAATTTCATAATAGCAGTTGCATACACAAAAGGCTTAAATGTGGATCCCACCTGTCTTTTTCCCTGTTTGATATGGTCATACTGGAAGTGTTGCCAGTCGATTCCTCCTACCCAGGCTTTTATTTCTCCGGTTCCCGGAACCATTGACATTAGTCCGGCCTGTGCT
>NZ_JBNDHS010000400.1:0-273 GCF_056755095.1 Rhizobium sp. SVR5-9E
TCCCTGTTCAGCAAGGCCGGGGCGGGTAACAAACCGGAGGGGGTAACCGCGCAAAGCAAAACCATCGCCATCAAATGCACCAACGTGGAAGCGAACGCAATGCTGACGATGCGCGTTGAGGCAGAAAAGGTCTCCAGCAACGCGGTGGTGTCGGATAACCCCGATGTGGGGTTTGTGATTGCCAACGAAAGCGGTACCCCGCTAACGCCCAACAACCTGACCAGCAAAATCCCGTTCCGTCTCGACGACAGCGCGCAGGCGCAGGTGGGGATC
>NZ_JBNDHS010000401.1:0-273 GCF_056755095.1 Rhizobium sp. SVR5-9E
TTCTCTACTTTTGAGAAGACCACCGGGCCGTGAAGCTTATCCTGGAGACGTTTTCTATCTTCACTCAAGATTATTGGAAAGAGCAGCAAAAGTTATCGCTGATGACAAAATCGCAAGCCAGATGAACGATTTACCTGAGTCTTTAAGGCCAGTCGTAAAAGGTGGTGGCTCATTAACAGCTCTTCCTATCATTGAAACACAGGCGGGTGACGTCTCTGCATATATTCCAACAAACGTGATCTCCATTACTGACGGACAGATCTTCCTTGAATC
>NZ_JBNDHS010000402.1:0-273 GCF_056755095.1 Rhizobium sp. SVR5-9E
TGATCATTCCGTATGGGTTGCTGGGAAAATTCAAGGCCGAAGATGAAACCCAAAATACACGGAATATTACCCGAATCAGGAAATTCAGCATTTTCGGACTCATCATTATGGCATTTGCCTTTTACAAATATTTTATCCTGAAAACTTCGCTGGATTCCGTTGGGCTGATTTCTTTTGTGATTATTGCACAATTGGCTCCTGCCTATTTTGGAGCTATTTTTTGGAGAAGAGGAAACTACAAAGGTGTTTTGGTGGGTTTACTGGCCGGATTGG
>NZ_JBNDHS010000403.1:0-273 GCF_056755095.1 Rhizobium sp. SVR5-9E
CCCGTTCCAGTATCTGCTCCGCAAGCGCGAATTGCTCGAAGCCCTTCGATATTTCCTGATGGTAGAGCCGCCCCCATGGGGTGAGCTCCACGGTACGGCCGTTGCGCTCCAGCAGGGTCACTCCAAGAAAGCTCTCGATCTTGCGGATCTGCTGGCTGATCGCGCCGGGGGAAACCTTAAGCTCCAGGGCCGCGGCACTCACGCCGCCGCAACGGCCGACGGCTTCGAAGGCCTGCAAGCCCTTGAGCGGAACTGTCCTGATAGCCTGTTTCT
>NZ_JBNDHS010000404.1:0-273 GCF_056755095.1 Rhizobium sp. SVR5-9E
TTATTTGAGTTTGGTGAATAACTGCAATAGACAAAGGATATTTTTGTTTGTGGTGAAAAAACGTAAATTTGCAGTATGAATAATGATACCATTTGTGCACTGGCTACGGCCAATGGAGTGGGAGCTTTGGGGATCATCCGAGTTTCCGGAAATGATACTTTACCTGTAGTTCAGAAGAGTTTTCCCGGTAAAAATCTGGCAAAACAGAAGTCTCACACGATCCATTACGGGTATTTTATGGACGGAGAAGAGACAATTGATGAGGTGATGGTG
>NZ_JBNDHS010000405.1:0-273 GCF_056755095.1 Rhizobium sp. SVR5-9E
GTACAGTTCATGCTTGATGCTGTTTGTAAATATCTTCCTTCACCATTGGATAAGGACAATATCGCAGGTACAGATCCAAGAACTGACGCGGAGATCGAAAGAAAACCATCTGTTGATGAGCCTTTCGCTGCATTAGCTTTCAAAATTGCTACTGACCCATTCGTAGGTAGATTAGCATTCTTCAGAGCTTATTCAGGAAGATTGGATGCTGGTTCTTATGTTCTTAACACAAGATCAGGAAACAAAGAAAGAATTTCCAGAATCTATCAGATG
>NZ_JBNDHS010000406.1:0-273 GCF_056755095.1 Rhizobium sp. SVR5-9E
GCGTGGTACCGACCACGCGCGTGCCTAACCGCGATGCGGTCGTGGGCGCGCTGGTCGCGGCATTGCTCTTTGAACTGGGCAAAAAAGGGTTTGCCCTTTACATCACCATGTTCCCGTCTTATCAGCTGATTTACGGCGTGCTGGCGGTGATCCCCATTTTATTTGTCTGGGTCTACTGGACCTGGTGTATCGTCTTGCTTGGTGCCGAAATAACTGTCACTCTCGGCGTATACCGCGAACTTAAAAAAGCAGCAGAAGCTGAAAAACAACAAG
>NZ_JBNDHS010000407.1:0-273 GCF_056755095.1 Rhizobium sp. SVR5-9E
CCCTCTTTAAGAAACTTGGTTGAAAATCCTGCGAAAGGTCCAAATAATAAGGCTTTTTGTCCATCAATAATTCTCAAATCGAGATGAGGTACAGACATTGGCGGGGCATCAACTGTTGCCTGGGTATATACTTTTGCGTGATGTTTTTCCACCAGTTCCTGATTGTAGCTCACCAGCCATTCTCCCGAAACAGGAAATCCTCTATAGCCTTCACTTTCTTTAATATCCGAACTGTCCAGCACCGGAAGCGCATATCCTCCGGCTCCTATGACT
>NZ_JBNDHS010000408.1:0-272 GCF_056755095.1 Rhizobium sp. SVR5-9E
GGTGCAGAATCTCTTTCCGCAACAGGAAAAGGAACAATCTGTAACATGGGTGCTGAAATCGGTGCTACCACTTCTACTTTCGGATATGATGATTCTATGAGAAGATATCTTGCTTCTACCGGAAGACAGGATGTAGTGGATGCTGCAGACCAGATTGCAGAACACTTAACCGGTGACGCTGAAGTGTACGCAAACCCTGAGCAATACTTCGATCAATTAATAGAAATCAACCTTTCTGAACTTACCCCTCATTTAAACGGACCTTTCACTCC
>NZ_JBNDHS010000409.1:0-272 GCF_056755095.1 Rhizobium sp. SVR5-9E
GCTGACGGTCGAGAGCGGAACGAGACCGAAGAGCGTGAAGCCAGGCCCGGTCGAGATGATGCCGAAGGTCGCGACGAGCAGCAGCGTCAGGCTGATGACGACAGTCGTTTTCGAGCCCAGCCAGCGGTCCACATAGCTGGCCGCAAAGCAGCCGAAAATGGCGATGACGTTGAGGATGATACCGTAGATGCCGATCTCGATCGTCGCCCAGCCGAACATGCCGGCCGCAAAGGTGCCGCCGAGGATCAGCAGGCCGTTGACGCCATCCTGAT
>NZ_JBNDHS010000410.1:0-272 GCF_056755095.1 Rhizobium sp. SVR5-9E
GTTTTTACGACTGCGTGTCTGTGAGAAAAAGTTCCTCTTTCTACATCTTCACCAGAAATTCTTATGTTATGACCTTCCACAAGAAGCGTTGCATAAGCCAACCACTCCCCTAGAGCCCAATCCAAAGAGTTTCCTTCAATAGCTTTGATTCTGTTTTCGAGAAGTCTTGTAATTTTATTTAAAAACTTTTTATCAGCCGGAAGTGTAGACATTTTAATAGCCAGTTCCTTCAGCTTTTCTAAATTGAATTTGGTATCAACAGCTTCCTGAAC
>NZ_JBNDHS010000411.1:0-272 GCF_056755095.1 Rhizobium sp. SVR5-9E
TCATAAAACCGTATACCAGCGGCTGAACATGCCCCTTCTTCGGGTCAACCAGCATGACGGCAGGAAGGTAACTGACGCCCAGACGTCGCGCCTGTCCATTGTCCGCTCGCGTCTGAGGGAGCGCCTCGCTGCGCGTGCCATCCACACTCACAGGGAGAAGCGACAGGCCGTACTGCGTGGTAAATTCTTTCACGCTGGCGGCCATGAGGCTGTCGACCTGATTATGCCCGCGATAAAACAGAAAAAGCCCGTAGCGCTGACCCAGCGAATGG
>NZ_JBNDHS010000412.1:0-272 GCF_056755095.1 Rhizobium sp. SVR5-9E
GCTAAACATTATCAAAAGAAAAAAGATTCCAAAGAATATTGAATATGACGACAAGGGAAACATTAAAAAACTGACATATCTGTAGAACAAAAAATAATATCAATAAAAAGCGACCTCACTATTAGCCATATTTATGAAAGGAACTTATTACAAAATACCATTCGATTTTGAGAACCTGATGAAGAAAAAAGATGCGGATAAAATCCCGCTGGATGTATCTGTCAGTCAGCATATCTTCATGCTGGCAACCACATCGTTTGGAGAATGCAAAT
>NZ_JBNDHS010000413.1:0-272 GCF_056755095.1 Rhizobium sp. SVR5-9E
GAGCGTAAATAGTATCAATTTTTAAACCATTAAACCCGAAATCAAGAGAAGCTTGCGCGGATTCTAAAGCATAGCCTTTTCCCCAGAATTCGGGCATGAAACGATATCCGAGGTCATAGACATTGTTGTAACCATTCACTTCCTGGGTCAGAAGCTTTAATCCACTCCATCCGATGAGCAGGTTGCTTTCTTTTTCGATCACGGCAAGTCTGCCGACACCATTATCTGCATATTGCTGCCGGATCATTTTGATAACGTTTTGTGATTCGCTG
>NZ_JBNDHS010000414.1:0-272 GCF_056755095.1 Rhizobium sp. SVR5-9E
GTATTAGTATCATGCAACAGCCAGAAAGTGTATTCCGATTTTGATATCAGTTACTCTAAGAGTGGAGGCTATGCTCCGACTTATGAAAACCTTCTTATTAAAGGAAATGACGCCCATTACTCTTTTGAGGGTGAGGGCAAAAAGATAAAACAGACTTTTAAAATATCGGATGAAGATTTAAAAAAGATAAATAATACGCTTTCACAAAACAACTTCAGAAGAATACAGGAAGATCATAAGAAGATCTACGATTTTATATCAACATCTATTAC
>NZ_JBNDHS010000415.1:0-272 GCF_056755095.1 Rhizobium sp. SVR5-9E
TTACGGAACTTATTGAAGATCAGACACTCTAATTCGGTGCTTGCTCAAAGTGCGGTTTTTTAAGAGTGGCGTTTCGATAACGCGTGGAATTTAGGTTTGGGGAGACATTACCTCGGATGAGCGAGCAGTTAACGGACCAGGTCCTGGTTGAACGGGTCCAGAAGGGAGATCAGAAAGCCTTTAACTTACTGGGGGTGCGCTACCAGCAGAAGGTGGCGAGCCTGGTTTCCCACTATGTACCGTCAGGCGATGTGCCTGATGTAGTACAAGAG
>NZ_JBNDHS010000416.1:0-271 GCF_056755095.1 Rhizobium sp. SVR5-9E
GTATCGTAGTAAGAAACGGAATCATCCTGGTAGATTATGCCGATGAGCTGATCCGGGAACACGGATACACGCACAAGGCGGCTGCAATGGCGGCTGCCAAACGAAGAATGCGTCCGATATTCCTTACTTCAGCGGCAGCGGCGGTAGGCGTAGTTCCGATGATTCTGGGTAAATCTCCGATGTGGGCACCACTGGGCAGTGTACTGGCTTTCGGGCTTATTTTCTCCATGATCTTCACGCTTTTCATTGTACCGGTGATGTATTACAAGCT
>NZ_JBNDHS010000417.1:0-271 GCF_056755095.1 Rhizobium sp. SVR5-9E
GGGTCATCATCGGTGGTACCCTGGAAATGATTGCCCTGGGCTGGATGAACATCGGTGCGGCAGTTGCGCCTGATGCCGCGCTGGCGTCCATCATTTCTACGGTTCTGGTTATTGCCGGTCACCAGAGTATCGGTGCAGGCATTGCCCTGGCCATCCCGCTGGCAGCAGCAGGTCAGGTACTGACCATCATCGTGCGTACTATCACCGTGGCCTTCCAGCACGCGGCGGATAAGGCGGCCGAAAATGGCAACCTGACGGCGCTCTCCTGGAT
>NZ_JBNDHS010000418.1:0-271 GCF_056755095.1 Rhizobium sp. SVR5-9E
GAATCTGGTCCCTAAAAATCTGTTCCACATCAGTCCGGCTTCCTGGTAATAATGATCCAGTGCACGGAACTGAAACTGATGATCTCCTGGATTTTTAAAATCACCGATGGCCGACTGATATTCCAATTCGATATCTGAATATCTTTTACCCAATGTTTTGAATCTGAAAGGAAGGCTCTGTGAAATTTTAAATCCTGCAAATTTATCGGCAAAGAAAGTCCCCGAAGGCATGGTGGCAAATCCGAAATTGGAAGGGGTGCTTATATTAGAG
>NZ_JBNDHS010000419.1:0-271 GCF_056755095.1 Rhizobium sp. SVR5-9E
GCCCGGCACTGCCCCCGGCATGGTCCTTCGGCCTGTGGCTCACGACTTCGTTTACCACTAACTACGATGAAGCCACGGTGAACAGCTTTATTGATGGCATGGCGGAGCGCGACCTGCCGCTGCATGTCTTCCACTTCGACTGCTTCTGGATGAAGGCCGTCCAGTGGTGTGATTTTGAGTGGGACCCGGTGACCTTCCCGGATCCGGAAGGGATGATCCGCCGCCTGAAGGAGAAAGGGCTGAAGGTTTGCGTGTGGATTAACCCGTACAT
>NZ_JBNDHS010000420.1:0-271 GCF_056755095.1 Rhizobium sp. SVR5-9E
TTTCGGCGTGCGCGTCGACCGCAGTCATGACGCTGAACGACAGCAGCGCTGCGAGGGCGTATCTGGACATCGGCTATCTCTCCGTTGGTTTTTTCGTGGCAGCGACGTGAAGGGTGAACGCGCTGGCGTGGCGCCATTTTGTCGGAAAAACCCGCCTTCGTTTGGCGATCGATCGAAAACGAGACGGCAGTTTTGTTTCTCAATGTGTATGAAACCGGTCTGGATACATGGCCTTGCAAAAGCCATTTGTCGAGACACACGTCAGATACGT
>NZ_JBNDHS010000421.1:0-271 GCF_056755095.1 Rhizobium sp. SVR5-9E
CTCAGAAATTCAGCGTGCGGACGTGTCGATTGCGGGCCAATATCTACAATTTCCGCTCCTTCCGTAAGCATTTTACGGGTTTGTTCTAACGCCGATTTTTCAGTATTGAATCTTCCGCCATCAGAAAATGAATCCGGCGTAAGGTTAAGAATTCCCATGATCTTCGGAGATGACAGGTCTACCAATCTTCCATTGCAGTTGATTGATTTGAAGCTTTGAAGAGATGAAGAGCCAGAGAGTGAAGAAACCGGCAAGCAGGATAAATTAAGAT
>NZ_JBNDHS010000422.1:0-270 GCF_056755095.1 Rhizobium sp. SVR5-9E
GTTCATGTTCGTCTACATTCTTTGATAGTTCGGCCTCTGAGGCTTCGCCGCCCGAAACGAAAAAGCCCGCCGGAAGGCGGGCTTTTTCGTTGGCGGGCCGGAACCCGTTTCGTCCGGGGCGGCGGCCGGAATGTCGCGGGACGCGGCGCGGCCGGCGGCGGACCGCTACAATTCGTTCTTTAAAATCAGCGACCCACGCCGTGCGGATGCAGCCAACCCATCCAGATGCCCAGCACGACCATCAGGATGAGCAGCACCGACAGCCCGATG
>NZ_JBNDHS010000423.1:0-270 GCF_056755095.1 Rhizobium sp. SVR5-9E
ATGTGTATAAGAGACGGGGCTACGGGATTACTTCCAATTGCCGTTCCGACAGCTCTCGAAGCTTTGGAGTGACCAATTTTTTCGGCTAGGTTTCCGTACGTTGACAATTTCCCCATAGGAATACTGAGCAGACTTTCCCAGACTTTTAATTGAAAATCTGTTCCTTTTAAATGTAATTTGATAGTATTTAATTCTTTCCAGTCTTTATTAAAAATGGATAAAGCATTCTTCTGAAATTCGTCCCGGTTTTCAAAAAAAGAAGCATTGGGG
>NZ_JBNDHS010000424.1:0-270 GCF_056755095.1 Rhizobium sp. SVR5-9E
GGCTACGGTAGCCTCTGAGTTCAGCGCTTTTGAGCTGGAGCTGAATGCGCTGGTGCGTAAGCACTTCCCGCACTGGGGTGCGCGCGATCTGCTGGGAGGCAAGTAATGGCCGCCCATGATGAGAACGTCGTCTGGCATCCTCATCCGGTCACCGTCGCGCAGCGCGAGAAACTTCACGGTCATCGTGGTGTGGTACTGTGGTTTACCGGGCTATCCGGCTCTGGTAAATCCACAGTAGCGGGCGCGCTGGAAGAGGCGCTACACCAGCAG
>NZ_JBNDHS010000425.1:0-270 GCF_056755095.1 Rhizobium sp. SVR5-9E
GTTGAAATCACCGACTCCCGGCGTGACAAGCCGCGGGGAACTTGGGTAGCGTGAGCCCCGCTCGCTCTCCCGTCGGGCGAGTGCTTCGGGTCGAACCGCCTAGTCCCGCCATCGACCCTGAGCCCCTGAACGATCCGCATGGCAGGAGCGGGGGACCCACCTTCGGGCGTCGCACGACGTCCTCGGGGTGAAGCCCTCCGTGGACCGCAAGGTCCGAGTGAAGGCCGGGCGAGCAGCACCTCATTCCGCCCGAACCCGACAGCTCACCTC
>NZ_JBNDHS010000426.1:0-270 GCF_056755095.1 Rhizobium sp. SVR5-9E
TTTTCCTTGAAATTTCTTTATACCGTTGAAATCTTGGCGAAACAAAAATAAGGTGAGGGCATTTCTCTTTGGCTGTTTTACTGGGCATAGCAGAACGTACCCCGAATTTTCTGGCTTCATAGCTTGCTGCAGCGACAACGCCACGATGTTCTCCTCCGACTGCGATCGCTTTGCCCTTCAGCGCCGGATTATCATGCTGCTCTACAGAAGCATAGAATGCATCCATATCGACATGAATAATTTTGCGAAGGGGAAAAGAAGAATCCATAC
>NZ_JBNDHS010000427.1:0-270 GCF_056755095.1 Rhizobium sp. SVR5-9E
GCATAGGGCGGCAGGTTCGCGAGCACGGCAAACACGAAGAAGCGTCTCAGCGCATTGTCGAGATCCAGCTCGTGCGAATACAGGCAACCGGCAAGAATCGGCGCGTAAGACACGAAGAAGTTGCCGTCGTGGCGGTAGAAATCGTACGACAGCAACGCTTGCGGGTCGTAAAGCAGCGTCGAGCCCAGCGCCAACAGCCCGAACACGGACAAGCAGGTCACGAACGGCGGATAGCGCCGGTCGAACAAGCGCCACGCGCAGAGGCAAATC
>NZ_JBNDHS010000428.1:0-270 GCF_056755095.1 Rhizobium sp. SVR5-9E
GCAGCAAGACGCCTGCCACGCCAAGTGCAGCGCCGGTAAGCATGGCCGCAAGGAGGCGTAACAGGCGCAGCCTGATAATGATGTTATGGTCGAAATTGCGCGGGTCGAAATCGACAAAAGCTTGCACGACCGTCAGGGGAGAAATAACGCGCGCGCCCGTGCCCAGGTGTGCAATTGCGCCCATCACCAGCAGCAGCGCAAAGAGCAGAAAAGCCAGTGACGTTCGCATCATGATTTTTCTGCGACCTGGCGAAACGGCATGAAGAACGG
>NZ_JBNDHS010000429.1:0-270 GCF_056755095.1 Rhizobium sp. SVR5-9E
TTTCTAAGCTTGATGATAAACAACTCAAAGGCATGATGAAAATGCTGGACCCCAATAAGAAAAAGAAAGATCTTCCGCCGATCGACGGAGATTTTTACGATATCTATCACACTTTAAGCCCTGAGCAAAGGGAAATTCAGCTTAAAGTAAGAGCTTTTATGGAAAAAGAAGTGAAACCTCTGGTGAATCATTACTGGCTGAGAGACGAATTTCCGCATGAATTGATTCCTAAATTTCAAAAGCTGAATATTTGTGGCGTAACTTATGAAG
>NZ_JBNDHS010000430.1:0-269 GCF_056755095.1 Rhizobium sp. SVR5-9E
GAGATGGGCACGCGCAAGATTAGATAGTTGGTGAGGTAACGGCTCACCAAGTCGATGATCTTTAGGGGGCCTGAGAGGGTGATCCCCCACACTGGTACTGAGACACGGACCAGACTCCTACGGGAGGCAGCAGTGAGGAATATTGGACAATGGGTTAGCGCCTGATCCAGCCATCCCGCGTGAAGGACGACGGCCCTATGGGTTGTAAACTTCTTTTGTACAGGGATAAACCTATCTACGTGTAGATAGCTGAAGGTACTGTACGAATA
>NZ_JBNDHS010000431.1:0-269 GCF_056755095.1 Rhizobium sp. SVR5-9E
GGCTCTATAAGCAGCCAACGGTATAACAAAATAAGCGTAAGTGCTAAGAAACTGATAGAAAATATTCTTGCATGTCACCCTAAAAACAGAGTCGCTGTCACCCATTATGGTACTGGGCTGTATGGTCAGTCCAATTCAAGTTACAATCCGAGGATTTATATAGAATCTGATTTTACCAATAATATTGTGACAGCACAGAGCTTCATCAGAAGATTAGATGTGGGTGACCATTTTCATGAAGCTTTAGGACTTATCGGAATGGCTTTGGA
>NZ_JBNDHS010000432.1:0-269 GCF_056755095.1 Rhizobium sp. SVR5-9E
TTTCAGTCTGGATAAATCCCGGAGCGATGGCGTTACAACGGATATTTCTTGAGCCTAATTCAAGGGCTACAGACTTTGTAAACCCAATAACTCCTGCTTTGGAAGCTGCATAATTGGCCTGTCCTGGATTTCCGCTGATTCCTACTACTGAAGTCATATTGATGATAGATCCTTCTTTGGCTTTCATCATTGGCTTTATCACCGCTTTGGTAAGGTTGAATACAGAATCCAGGTTTACATGGATTACTTTATCCCAGTCTTCCTTAGAC
>NZ_JBNDHS010000433.1:0-269 GCF_056755095.1 Rhizobium sp. SVR5-9E
GCCCTCATCGACGCAAATCGGCGCCATCTGGAGCGGTTGAGCAATCCCTCCGAGCGAGAGAAGGCGGAGGCGACATCCCCGAATGAGTTCCTTGCAGACGATCTGGCATCGGGGATCGTTCTCTATTTCGAACCCTACGAGGCGATTCATTGCAAGAACATCGCTTGCATCAAATCCGCCGGAAAGTCCTGAAGCTTAGTCCGCAGCCGCGAGCAGACGCGCGGCTGCCGCCCGCGTCTCCTCGGTGACAAAAGCGCCCTGTCTCTTAT
>NZ_JBNDHS010000434.1:0-269 GCF_056755095.1 Rhizobium sp. SVR5-9E
CAGAATTCCTTACCATGACACCCGCCAGAGCAATCATTCCGATAAAAGATGTTGCTGTGAAAAATGCACCCAGCAGCCAGTGTCCCAATACAATCCCAATGAGTGAAAGCGGAATCGCAACCATCATGACAATCGGTGTTTTGAAATTCTGAAACCACCCTACAATCAGCATATAAATAATGATAATCACAACCGCAAAAGCAGTTCCCAAATCACGGAAAACTTCCAGTGTTATCTGCCACTCTCCGTCCCATTTCACGGTATAATTG
>NZ_JBNDHS010000435.1:0-269 GCF_056755095.1 Rhizobium sp. SVR5-9E
GGTCTCGGGAACCTTGACGTATTCGGTCACGACGAAGCCGAGCGGGTTATATAACCGAACCCTGTTGCTGGCGGGCAGATTGATCTGGCGGTAGCGGACCGTCGCCGACCAGCGATTGACGACGTCGCCGCCGCGCCGGCGCTCCCTGGTCTCGAAACGCACCGCCATGGTCGTTGCGTTGAGCGGATTGACGGACAGGATTTCCGGTCGGATCTCGCCCGATGTTCCCATGGTCTTGACCGGACCTCTCGGATTGGAAGGGTTCATCC
>NZ_JBNDHS010000436.1:0-269 GCF_056755095.1 Rhizobium sp. SVR5-9E
ATTCTGCGTGCCCAGGTGTCGCTGGCATGGGTCATTGGCCCGCCGCTGGCGTATGCCCTGGCGATGGGGTTTGGCTTTACGATGATGTACCTGAGTGCGGCTGTCGCGTTTGTGGTGTGCGGCACCATGGTGTGGTTCTTCCTGCCGTCGATGCGCAAAGAGCCCAAAGTGGCTTCAGGCGTACTGGAAGCCCCGCGCCGTAACCGTCGTGATGCGCTGCTCCTGTTTGTTATCTGTACGTTGATGTGGGGAACAAACAGCCTTTATAT
>NZ_JBNDHS010000437.1:0-269 GCF_056755095.1 Rhizobium sp. SVR5-9E
CGCCATGGGAGCGTAAATATACACTGTTTCGGAAGCGATTTTTTTCTGCTTGTCCGGTGCCATGCTTTCCAGGGTACGCATATTGTGAAGACGGTCTGCAATTTTGATCAGAATTACCCTGAAATCTTCTGAAAGGGTAAGCAGCAGTTTTCTGTAATTTTCCGACTGAACCGATATATTCTGATGGTTCATAATTGAGATCTTGGTAAGGCCATTGACAATATTGGCAATTTTTTCACCAAAAATTTTCTTCAGATCTTCGTATGTAT
>NZ_JBNDHS010000438.1:0-269 GCF_056755095.1 Rhizobium sp. SVR5-9E
TTTGGCAAGTGAGTTCTCTTTTATCCTGGTGGCAAGGAGAACTCGATGAAGAAGCGATTTACCGACGAGCAGATCATCCGCAACTTGCGGGAGGCCGAGAACCGGGACGAGCCGGTGAAGGATCGGTGCAAGCGCCACAACATCTAGGAACAGACGTTCTATCGTTGGCGCAACAAGTTGACTCGGCGGGGTCTCTCGCAACGCAAGGCATGTGGTTATCTGGGGTTGAGCTGCCGGGTGGCCACTTGTACGCTCAAGCAACCGGAGAA
>NZ_JBNDHS010000439.1:0-269 GCF_056755095.1 Rhizobium sp. SVR5-9E
GTAAATGAACATTCTTTGAATCTTGGATCAATCGGTAAAAATGATAAGCATAAATACTGTCGTTTTCCAAAAAGGTATGAAGATCAAAAAACTTCCGTACATCGAAAGGAATATACGTATTCTGTGAATTTCCGAGTGGAAGTTTACCTTCATTAACCGAAAGCAAAATGACATTTTCAAAATTCAGGAGACGTGTTTCCAAAAGTCCCATGATCTGCAATCCTCTCAACGGTTCTCCCTGAAAATCGATGCTTTCTGAATTAATATGC
>NZ_JBNDHS010000440.1:0-269 GCF_056755095.1 Rhizobium sp. SVR5-9E
CCCTTGTCGAGGCCGAGCGCCGCGAGCGTTTTTGCCCCGATTGTGCCGGGATACTGGATCTCCAGCGTCCGATCGGCCTGAAATTTCGAGAGGGCGGCGATCGTATTCCTGCCGAGAACGCCATCGGCGCCGGCGCTCCCGACGCTATAGCCAAGCGCAATCAAGCGCCGCTGCACTTCTTGCACGGTCGTATCCATTTTAATGCTCCAATGGAAAAGGGCCGCCGAAGCGACCCCTAGGGAAATTCTATATGATGATGAGTTTAGAGT
>NZ_JBNDHS010000441.1:0-269 GCF_056755095.1 Rhizobium sp. SVR5-9E
TTCCACTTCCAGTTCCACATCACGCGTTTGCCAAAGGAGGTCATCCGGATGCCGGACCAGTCCTGCGCCCAGATACCGTTCACCTTCACACCGCCGTTGCGCATGGTGTCGAGCTTTTGCTGGCACACGTCGGTGCCGCCCTGAACGCCCAGCGTTACCCCGTCGTAAACCCAGTCCGGCAGCTCGGGCTGACGGCCCAGTAACCCGGTCAGTTTTTCCAGCAGATCGACATACGTTTGGGCACATTCGAAGCGCAGCGTGGCGTTATC
>NZ_JBNDHS010000442.1:0-269 GCF_056755095.1 Rhizobium sp. SVR5-9E
GTTGTGTTTTTGCCAATGATATTCAGGATGAAGATAGTTTAAAAATGACTGACGGAACTCAATATAAAAGATCTTTTTACGGAACCATAAGCTATATGCCTGCAATTTTCGGATTATATGCCGCTTCAGAGGTTATCAATCATTTAATTGGAAAAGATTAAATTAACTGCTAAATTGTTGACGTTTCTGCAAATCAACCATTAATGGAACAGTGATTATTACCGAATCTATTAAAATCAGAAACAAGAAAAATTGCATTATATTTACAG
>NZ_JBNDHS010000443.1:0-268 GCF_056755095.1 Rhizobium sp. SVR5-9E
GACAGTATATTGAGGTGGCCAACCAGCTTTCTAAGATTAAAAACCTGAACAGCAGCTACGATATCAAGGCAAAAGAAGTGGATGCCTTAACGAAGTCCATCGATATCTCCAATGACCTCTTTAAATATGCAAGAGCTGATTACATGGAAGTGCTGCTTACCCAGCGCGATGCGTTGGAGTCTAAGTTTGAGCTTTTTGAAAAAAAATTAGGGCAGCTGAAAGCCAGCGTCGCGATCTACAGAGCACTTGGTGGGGGATGGGATCAGAA
>NZ_JBNDHS010000444.1:0-268 GCF_056755095.1 Rhizobium sp. SVR5-9E
TTCCAGGTCCAATTGGCGCGACGCCACCGTGAGGCCTCGCTCGACTAGAGTTTTGACGCTGGTCAGCTGTTCTTCGGCGGATTTGAGATTGTCATCCGCGCCCTTGAGCTTCTCCTCCAGCGTATCGATTTCCGTATTCAAGAGATCGCGCAGCTCGGTGAGCGCATTTGACTGTCTGTCCTGCGCATTCGCGCGAGCCTGAAAAATGACCCCTTCCTGTTCGTCGATTCCGGTAACGAGTTACTGATCGGCGCCGAGCGGCTGCTCG
>NZ_JBNDHS010000445.1:0-268 GCF_056755095.1 Rhizobium sp. SVR5-9E
CTTCCTACCATGAGTCCGCTTATAACTACGGCAAGAATGATAAAAATGAAGTAGTTCAGAATTCCTACGCCGCAACCTCCGTAGAAACAGTTGATCATCATGGCCAGCAGTTCATTCATTCCCGACAAAGGCATTGTGCTATCGTGCATGGCATTGACGGAACCTGTGGAAATGACCGTTGTCGCAATACTCCAGTAGGCCGAAGACGCACTTCCGAAACGGATTTCCTTACCTTCCATAGCTCCGAGATGAGGGTCGGTTCCCATTT
>NZ_JBNDHS010000446.1:0-268 GCF_056755095.1 Rhizobium sp. SVR5-9E
CCACAAGTCCACGGACCGGGCGAAGAATAAATTCCCATTTTCAATCCGTTTCCGTGAATATAGTCACCGAGGTTTTTCATATCCGGAAATTTGGAATTGGTTAAAATATAACCTTTCTCATCCCTCATTTTTCCTTTAAATGAAGGGTCTTTTCCGTCTCTGTTAAACTGCCATGAATCATCGATATTGATGTAATTCCAGCCGTGATTCACTAAGCCGGATTTCAATAGAGCATCTGCAGCACGTTTTACTCTATCAGCAGAAACTT
>NZ_JBNDHS010000447.1:0-267 GCF_056755095.1 Rhizobium sp. SVR5-9E
TCTCTTTCACACCATCGATTTTCATGACTTCACTGATGATATCAGAAAGACGGACTTCTCTTCTCAGCTGACTGTTTCTAAGTTCTTCGGTATCAATAAAACCATTATCTAAAAGCGGTCCTTCAAAAATCTGATCGGTTGCCAGACCTTTATCCAGCATTTGCTGTAATGAATAAAAATGAACTTCAGGTGACAGGTAATTATTAATTGCTTTTAAAACTTTAGCATGCACCAGTTCTTCATCGGCTTTGTTTACCAGTCCGATAC
>NZ_JBNDHS010000448.1:0-267 GCF_056755095.1 Rhizobium sp. SVR5-9E
CAGCGTAGTCTCGTGGGCTCGGAGATGTGTATAAGAGACAGGTCGAATACCCCACGGATAGTGGTACTTGCTGTAAAGTAACCGGTATTCACTGAAAAGCCATCACAAAGCTGGTACGCCATTTCTTTCAGGAACAGCTCGGTCGCATATTCCATTGCCGACGCGGAAACATCTGCACCACCACGACTGGCGGCGGCTTCACATATTTGTTTTACAGAAAGGGAACGCTCGCTTGCCGTGCGGGCAATGAAATCATTAGGGTTGTCT
>NZ_JBNDHS010000449.1:0-239 GCF_056755095.1 Rhizobium sp. SVR5-9E
GACTAGTCGTCGGCAGCGTCAGATGTGTATAAGAGACAGATGGTGACGAGGGCGGACGCCGTTAGAATTTCCCAGTTGCCGCCGCGGGAACCGAGCAGCGCATTCAGCGCGCCGGTCAGCACCTGTCTCTTATACACATCTCCGAGCCCACGAGACTACGCTGCATCTAGGGGGCCGTTTTTTGTTTTGGAAGGGGGGGGGGGGGGGGGGGGGGGGGGGGGGGGGGGGGGGGGGGGGGG
>NZ_JBNDHS010000450.1:0-267 GCF_056755095.1 Rhizobium sp. SVR5-9E
GTATTCCTGCTACGGTAGTAGCATTGCTGTTGGCAGCCGCCGATACATCTCCTGTTAGAGCTGTTCTTTCAAAGCTGGTTCCGTTCAGGTTGATGGAAGTAGAACCGGTGTACGTGGTATTGGTGTCAGTATCCGCAGCAGGTTCCCAGGAACTTGTCCCAGTATTGTATTTCAATACCTGACCGTTGGTAGGTGCTGTCGAAGATACTGCCTTGCTCTGTATTTTAGCTACCGTTGGAGAAGTCGCTGTCCCTGCCAAGTCTCCGG
>NZ_JBNDHS010000451.1:0-267 GCF_056755095.1 Rhizobium sp. SVR5-9E
ATAAATCCCTTTATTTTCATCATCAAAACAGACAAAAATTACTTTTTCTATGACACCTGATTTAAAATTTCTCACCTCATGTAAAGCAATTGCTCCTGCCAGGTCTTTCGGAAACCTATAAACTCCTGTGCTGATGTTGGGAAAAGCTATGACTTTTTATCCCCAAGCTTTCAGCCAGCTTCGTGGAATTTCTATAGCAGTTGGCCAAAAGAGCGCAACACTCTTCTTCATTCCCATTCCAAACCGGTCCTACGGTGTGAATAACGT
>NZ_JBNDHS010000452.1:0-267 GCF_056755095.1 Rhizobium sp. SVR5-9E
CCTCGGAGACTGCCGATGGCCCGACATCTGCACCAAAGATCTTACCGTCGTTGGGCAGGGACGCTTCAGCGTCGTGGAGTACAATGATCTTTGCGTTGCCGAGGGCCATTTGTGCCGCACCCGGGTGCTGCTGGGACGCTGCGAGCGCCGCATTGCAAATGCTCAATCCGAGGAGCGTCGTCAAAATTGTCAAGCTGCGTATCATTTGGTTGTTCCTGTTACGTCCTTTGGGTAATAGTCGGCGACACTGAGCCCTTCGTATCGAAC
>NZ_JBNDHS010000453.1:0-245 GCF_056755095.1 Rhizobium sp. SVR5-9E
GACTAGTCGTCGGCAGCGTCAGATGTGTATAAGAGACAGCTCTTGACCTTGAACAGGCCGCGAATGGTGTTCATGCGCAGCGCCGAGGTGTTCACCATTTCAGAGAATTCGCGGTAGCGATCCTCGGCCTGTCTCTTATACACATCTCCGAGCCCACGAGACTACGCTGCATCTGGGGGGGGGGGTTTTGGTTGGAAGGGGGGGGGGGGGGGGGGGGGGGGGGGGGGGGGGGGGGGGGGGGGGGG
>NZ_JBNDHS010000454.1:0-266 GCF_056755095.1 Rhizobium sp. SVR5-9E
GACGCGCGGCGCGTCGCAATGCGGCACCTCGAACGGCGCGAACGGCTGCTCCAGCGGCAGCAGTTCCAGCGCCAGGTCTTCCGGCGGCAGCGGGCGGAACTCCTGCATCATGCGCGACAGCGTTCCGCGCAAGCCACGCTGGGCGATGCTGCCTAGGACGCGCTCGGACAGATAGCGCAGGCGCTTGACCCGCCAGGGCAAGGAACTCAAAGGCATTCGTACCTCTCGACTGCGGGCGTGCCCGGCACGCCCGCGAAGGACAGCGT
>NZ_JBNDHS010000455.1:0-266 GCF_056755095.1 Rhizobium sp. SVR5-9E
GATGGCACCGTGTTTTTTGAGATCTTTCTCAGCATCACTGTGATAAGCCATGCCTTCGTTTCCGTCGTGATATAAATTCAAAAGGCATGAATTATAGGTTTCTCCCGTAATTTCTTCACATTTTTGCTTTAATTCCAATAATTCCGGTGTCCATGGTTTTGCATATTTTGTTCGCTTTGAATAGGTATATTCAAATAGTTTTTCACCAAACCAGGCTACTTTTCTTTTTGTTACAATCAGTTTTCCAAAGATGATCGCTTCATCAT
>NZ_JBNDHS010000456.1:0-266 GCF_056755095.1 Rhizobium sp. SVR5-9E
TTCCACGCCATCTTCAGCACCGGCCGGCCCGAGGTCGGGTTCACATCGTCGCCGGCATGGGCGAAGCCGTTGCGCTCGTAGAAGCGGATGGCGCGGGAATTGTCCTTGTTGACGAGCAGCGTCACGCCTGAGGGTGACAGGCGCTTGGCTTCATCGACGAGCAGTCGCGCGGCATCCGAGCCCCAGTGATCAGGATCGACCACGAGCTGGTCGAGATAGCCCTCGCCATCGATGGTGACGAAGCCGGTCAGCGCGCCGTCCTGTTC
>NZ_JBNDHS010000457.1:0-266 GCF_056755095.1 Rhizobium sp. SVR5-9E
CTTTAGCGTTCTTTCGATTCTTTGTAAGCCCAGCTCGTAATATTGTTTATAGTCTGCTTCCTGTTGATTGGCAGGGTTTTCTAATCTTTGTTTTCCAGTTTTTATGTACTCTTCGAAAGAGATACCTTTTTCCCAGTAATTTTTCATTACTAAAATATATTAAAAATGATTGATATTTCTTGTTTTGTTGATCAGAAACAGATCTGCAAGCACAAAAGCCGCCAGGCTTTCCACCACAGGAACTGCTCGCGGAAGTACACAAGGAT
>NZ_JBNDHS010000458.1:0-266 GCF_056755095.1 Rhizobium sp. SVR5-9E
GTATAAACACCTCCAGGTGCTTCTACAAATGTGGCAAATGTGAAGTAATTGCCGTCAGGAATCTGCGTTCCGAGCGTTGTAACCCCTCCTGAAAGCGGAACATACCCTATTACTCCTGAAGAGAATGTAGGATCTGCGCTGTACACCAGGTAGGTAGCTTTGCTGTTACTCGTTTTGATGTACACATCCTGGGCGGTTCCGGTTTTCTTTACCTTCCATACACGATTCATCAAGGCATTCAGGTTATTGCTTAATCCTGATTTTAC
>NZ_JBNDHS010000459.1:0-266 GCF_056755095.1 Rhizobium sp. SVR5-9E
TTCTGGAAGCGATGGCACAGGCTACCGGTATTCTTGCGTTTAAAAGCGTGGGCAAACTGGAGCCGGGTGAGCTGTACTACTTCGCGGGTATCGATGAAGCGCGCTTCAAGCGTCCTGTCGTGCCTGGTGATCAGATGATCATGGAAGTCACTTTTGAAAAAACGCGTCGCGGCCTGACTCGCTTCAAAGGCGTAGCTCTGGTTGACGGCAAAGTTGTTTGCGAAGCGACTATGATGTGTGCTCGTAGCCGGGAGTCTTGATACGTG
>NZ_JBNDHS010000460.1:0-265 GCF_056755095.1 Rhizobium sp. SVR5-9E
GTCGGACGGCATTACGGTTCAGGATGTAAAATTTGAAAGTCAGGGGATCACTCTTGCAGGATCAATAGTAAAACCCGAAAAGCCATTCGCAGCGGTGGTCATCGTTCATGGGTCCGATCCGGTAAAAAGAGAAATGGAGTTTGCAAAACGTCTTGCTAAAGAAGGCATTGCTGTACTCACTTATGACAAACGCGGCGTAGGTGAATCTGGTGGTGTGTATGTGGGACCATCCGTTGGCACCAATAATATCGACACGGCTAATCTC
>NZ_JBNDHS010000461.1:0-265 GCF_056755095.1 Rhizobium sp. SVR5-9E
GTTCCCCACCAGCACCACGCTGCCACCGTTTTTCAGAACCCGCTTCGCCGTTTCGAAGCCCATACCGCTTGTACCACCGACCACTAACAGCTTTTTACCGGCAAAAGATGCGTTCATCGCTAACCTCTTTTAGAACATTTGGTTGTCATTGATGAAAAGCCTCGCTCCTCATCGTGTGCATCCAGAATGCCACCCTGCATCAGGGTTGACGACTGAGAAGAAATTGCGACACAGGAAAGAAAATCTTCTTCGCTCAGGTATACTG
>NZ_JBNDHS010000462.1:0-265 GCF_056755095.1 Rhizobium sp. SVR5-9E
CTCCGTAATTTCGGCCCAGCACCTCCAGCTCCGGAATGCGCAGCAGACAGAGCGCCGACCACGGGTTTTTGGCAAGATCGCGCGACAAGGCCCGCAGGTTCGGCATATGGACAACCGGGTCGAGTAGCGCCAGCCTGCGGGAACGTTTATTCGCGGCGCGCTGGCAGGTGGCCAGCATCGACATGTAAATCACCACAAACGAAAAGACCAGATAGCTGGAAGAGGTAATTGCCAGCTGAATGTCATACCCGGACTGTTGAGGGAT
>NZ_JBNDHS010000463.1:0-265 GCF_056755095.1 Rhizobium sp. SVR5-9E
GTCATGGCCGGGCTTGACCCGGCCATCCACGCCTGCTGACGGCGCACCGAGAACGTGGATGCCCGGGACATCTAGCGCGAGACGCGCTTCGCGCTTTTGCCCGGGCATGACGTCCTCTTGTGAAAGCCGGAATGTGTTCCTCCCCGTACAAGGGAGGGCCAGCAGCCTCACGCCCCGGCCGGCACCTGATCGAGAAATCCGGTCACGCTCCTGATCCGGCCGTCCTTCAGCACGGCGAAATCCGTGCCCTTGATCGGGCTGTCGG
>NZ_JBNDHS010000464.1:0-265 GCF_056755095.1 Rhizobium sp. SVR5-9E
ACGGGGATCCATGTGTTTAACGGCCAGCCGTATACCATCAGTGGTGGGACGGTCTGCTTTGTGCGCGATCATGACCGGCACTTATATGAACATACCGACAACCTGTGCCTGACTAACGTGCTCTACCGTTCGCCCGATGCGTTCCAGTTCCTGTCCGGGCTGAACCATCTCCTGCCGCAGGAGAAGGACGGCATCTATCCTTCACACTGGCGGGTGAATCAGTCCACGCTGCAGCAGGTGCGTCAGCTGGTGAGCCAGATGGAAC
>NZ_JBNDHS010000465.1:0-264 GCF_056755095.1 Rhizobium sp. SVR5-9E
CTTATCAATCAGAACGCCCTGCAGCCTTCCGTAAGGGCAAACCAATGTACAAACCTGCTCACGAAGCCATGTGAAAACAAAATAGAAAATCATGGTAAAAGCAACCATTGCAATAAATTTGAATGGATTATCTGCCGGTCCCTGAGAGATGATTCTGAAAACCTCTTCGTAGCCAACGCTATACATAAACATAAAGTTGGTGATGATGACAGAAATTAATGCAAAAACAGACCATTTTAAAAGTCTTTTTCTGATTTTTTCAGC
>NZ_JBNDHS010000466.1:0-264 GCF_056755095.1 Rhizobium sp. SVR5-9E
GCATTAGGATCTGTAAAAACCGGTGCATCGGGTGTAACCATTAAAGTTAAAGGTTCTCCGTGCGTTGTGATGGCAATATGTCCCGTTCCTGGTAATCGCACCTGGAAAAGCCCGCCAGACATCACTCCGGCAATACTTTTCAACATCGTGATATCACTTTTTACGCTTTGTTCATGAGCAAGTACATCGTTTCCGTTGACGCAAACCGATTCATTGTTTAAATAAAGGATGCGTACTTTTTTACCTTCGTCAGCGACATATAAT
>NZ_JBNDHS010000467.1:0-264 GCF_056755095.1 Rhizobium sp. SVR5-9E
GTACAGACTGTTTACACCCGTTTCAGAAAGTAAAATCCAGCCATCATTGCCAACGTGAAATAAACCCGGGAAAACATAACCATAATCGGCTTTTGTTCCCAATTCTGCATCAGCTTTATAACCACTTTCGTAGCTTGGCGCAGTTCGGGCGAAACCGGTCATCGGTTTCATCATTGGTGAAAGGAAAGTTGTGGTTTGAGATGGAAATCTGTACCCCGTAATTTCTGATTGAACAACCGCACTCAGACGGTCTTTCATTGGCGC
>NZ_JBNDHS010000468.1:0-264 GCF_056755095.1 Rhizobium sp. SVR5-9E
GTGCCCAGCAAACGATCTCGTTCATCAGGTAGGAGCCAATGCGCTGCCCGTTGAGCCGAGGCAGGTCGAGCGTGACGAACCCGTGCTCCCAGACCGACGACCCTGTCGTCAGCGAGACCCGGTTGTCCCGCCCCGAGTAGCAGCCCTCGAACTCACCCTGCCCGCTACACGCAAAAACCTCTGTCTCCAGGAGCCGGTAGGACAAGCTGATCCGAGCCTTCCAGATCGAACCGTCGTCGGCCCGCTCGATCTGTTCTTCACGCT
>NZ_JBNDHS010000469.1:0-264 GCF_056755095.1 Rhizobium sp. SVR5-9E
CTTCCAACACCATAAAGTCGTTGTCTTGGGTTAATTTTACCATACAGTCAAAGCCTTCAAGCTGAGCGCCCACCATATAATCTACGTTTTTCTGATGAAAATTCAGAACGTGGAGAATCATCGAAGTGATGGTCGTTTTTCCGTGGGAACCTGCGATCACCACTCTTGTTTTATTTTTTGACTGCTCGTATAGAAATTCAGGATAAGAATATATTTTTAAGCCTAATTCTTTAGCTCTTGCCAGCTCAGCATTATCCTGATGAG
>NZ_JBNDHS010000470.1:0-264 GCF_056755095.1 Rhizobium sp. SVR5-9E
ATCCAGCTCGTGCCGGTGCCTCGCTCCTTTTCGCTGTCACAGCGCGAGGCCGACATCGCGATCACGCTCGAGCGCCCCGAGCAGGGCCGCCTGGTCTCCTCCAAGCTGACGGATTACACGCTCGGCCTCTATGCCTCGAAAGCCTATCTGGAGCAGGCAGGCCTGCCCGATAGCGTGGAAGCGCTGAAGCTGCATCCGCGCATCGGCTATGTCGAGGACCTGATCTTCACCGCCTCGCTAAATCTCTCCGGCGAGATCATGCGC
>NZ_JBNDHS010000471.1:0-263 GCF_056755095.1 Rhizobium sp. SVR5-9E
GATTCGGCCACAGCTCAGAGATATTGCTGATGTCAGTTTCCTTTATAACGCGCTGAAGAAGAACCATCATCCAGCTCGGAACCCCCAGGATGCTTCCTACGTCTTCATTTTTTACTTCCGAGGTTATGGCTTTCAGCTTGCTTTCCCATTCCCCCATCAGCGAAACCTTCTTGCTGGGTGTCGTTGTTATTTCTACCCAAAACGGAAGATTATCGATCAGGATCGCCGAAAGATCACCAAACTTTGTGTTGAAATCCGCATAC
>NZ_JBNDHS010000472.1:0-263 GCF_056755095.1 Rhizobium sp. SVR5-9E
TCTTGTACCCGCTCATAGCGGCCAAGATTGATGGTTATGGTTTTGGGGTGCGCGGCGATGCTTGCCGCACTCAGCGGTCGCATAACGGCAGTGCGGCCCAACTGTACTGCGCCAGCTTTAGGGTGAATACTCATCGTCGCGTCCGGCAGCAGGCTACGGTCGACACACAGCTGCAGGCGGACATCAAGCCGTGACCCAAGATACACATGCAGCAGCGCCATCAGGTCCGTGTGAAGCTCCCCACCCGGTAACCAGCCCTGCAC
>NZ_JBNDHS010000473.1:0-263 GCF_056755095.1 Rhizobium sp. SVR5-9E
GATGGGATACGATACCAGACCGCTTCTTACCTTAGAAGAAAAAGGAAAATTCCTGAAACAGTGTATCGATAATGAATATCTGCTGTTCTTCGAACACGATGCTCACAATGAACTGGCAAGCCTTAAAATGACAGAAAAAGGCGTAAGACTGGATGAGACGTTTAGTTTTAATGATGTTTTCGGATATTAATATAAACTATGGAAGAATTACATTCAGAAACTCAGAAAGCTGAGCCGGAACCATTATCACCCAAGATTATTGG
>NZ_JBNDHS010000474.1:0-263 GCF_056755095.1 Rhizobium sp. SVR5-9E
ATCAACGATGCCAACCACATTTCCGGACCATCAAGAGCGGGTGACGGTTTATTTGCGAGCATTAAAAATGCAATGACAGAAGCGAATATTGCGGCAGAAAAAATCGACTTTATTTCCGCCCATGGAACGGCGACAATAGACAACGACGAAATGGAAGCGATCGCTTTCAACAGGATGGAATTACAAAACATTCCTCTGAACAGCATGAAAGCCTATTATGGTCATTCTTTAGGTGCCGCTGGTTTACTGGAAAGCATTATTTC
>NZ_JBNDHS010000475.1:0-262 GCF_056755095.1 Rhizobium sp. SVR5-9E
CATTACCCATCCTACCCACGGAACAGTTACCCTGAATCCTGCCACAGGACAGGTCACGTACATTCCGAATGCGGGATACATCGGTCCGGATACTATCGTTTACCAGTTCTGTGGCAATGCTGCCGAATTTATCGACTGCGAACATGTGACATTAAACTTAAATGTGGTTCCGTTCATTTTAACAGATACTACCATCAAGGCATGCCAGTACAATGGTAAAGGATTCTTCGATCTTACGACCGCAAATGTTACGATGTATAAT
>NZ_JBNDHS010000476.1:0-262 GCF_056755095.1 Rhizobium sp. SVR5-9E
GCGCCTGGTGTGGTCACGCGCCGGAGCTGGAAATCGATCTCGCGCTCGCCAACATCGGTCTCGACTTGCTGGGGCAGGCGCGCAATTTCCTGACCTATGCCGCAGAGCTGGAAGGTCAGGGCGATGAAGACACCCTGGCGTTTGGGCGTGATGAGCGCCAGTTTCACAACGTGTTGCTGGTGGAACAGCCTAACGGCAGTTTCGCCGACACGCTCGCGCGCCAGTACTTTATGGATGCCTGGAACGTAGCCCTGTATGAACG
>NZ_JBNDHS010000477.1:0-262 GCF_056755095.1 Rhizobium sp. SVR5-9E
GTCGACTGACGTGATGACGACGTGGCTGAGGCCCATCTGCTTGACGGCCTTGGCGACATTTTCCGGCTCGGCCATATCGAGCGCGTTCGGCTTGCAGGTGGCGACATTGCAGAAGGCGCAGGCGCGCGTGCAGATCTCGCCCATGATCATGAAGGCGGCGTGCTTCTTGTCCCAACATTCGCCGATGTTCGGGCAGCCCGCTTCCTCGCAGACGGTGACGAGCTTATGCTCCTTCACGATCGAGCGGGTTTCGGCATAGCCC
>NZ_JBNDHS010000478.1:0-262 GCF_056755095.1 Rhizobium sp. SVR5-9E
TGTCTATAGGAAGCAAACGTCCTGGCGATAAAGTTGTAGTGACCTATCTGAGAAATGGTAAATCAGCAACAACAACTGTTACTCTCAAAGATCAGAAAGGCGGCACAAGCACAAGAACAAAAGCTGATCTTAGTGTAACTGAAAAAATAGGCGCAGAATTCAAACCTCTTGATGGTAGATTTAAAACAGATTACGGATTAAACAGCGGCGTAATTGCCACCAATGTAGCAGAAGGGAGTGAAATCGCTAAAATCGGGATCGC
>NZ_JBNDHS010000479.1:0-261 GCF_056755095.1 Rhizobium sp. SVR5-9E
GCATATGTACTCTGGAGGAATTCCCCAGGCCAGGCCTATGGTGATGGGACATGAATTCATGGGAATTGTTGAAGAAGTCGGACAGCACATCACCAACCTTAAAGTAGGAGACAGGGTAGTAGTGCCATTCCCGATTTCCTGCGGAAGCTGCTATTTCTGTCAGCATGATCTTCCGACTGCCTGCGAACACAGTAATCCTGAACATTATGGGCCGGAAGGAGGAATTGTCACCGATAAAGGTGGAGCACTCTTTGGCTATTC
>NZ_JBNDHS010000480.1:0-261 GCF_056755095.1 Rhizobium sp. SVR5-9E
GGGGGGGGGGGGGGGGAGGGGGGGGGTGGGTTGGGGGTTGGTACATTGCAATGCGGCACATGTCAGCACGAGGCCGAGAATCGGGCCGGCGCAGGGCGCCCAGAGCAAGTCGGTCGCGATCCCGAGAGCAAGCGAACTCTTGACGGTGGGTGCGGCGCCTCGTTCGCATGGCGCATTCAAAAGGTGGTTTCCCAGACCGACGATCGCCTGTGCAAGCTTACTTGCGATCCTCGGTGGAGGGAGGCTTACTCCCAAGAGGGC
>NZ_JBNDHS010000481.1:0-261 GCF_056755095.1 Rhizobium sp. SVR5-9E
TCGTCTATCAGGGCGAGGTTTCGGAGTTCTGGGGCAAGAAGCCGCGCGGCGAGCGGCTCGCGCCGTGGTCGGTGATCTGGCATCTCGGAGGTTAACATGCCTCCTGCCATTCCGCTCGCGACCTACCGGCTGCAGCTCACCGCGGATTTCGACTTCGACAAGGCCGCCGCCGTCGTGCCTTACCTCAATGCGCTGGGAATCACGCATCTCTACGCCTCGCCGGTGATGAAGGCGCGCAAGGGCTCGACCCACGGTTACGAT
>NZ_JBNDHS010000482.1:0-261 GCF_056755095.1 Rhizobium sp. SVR5-9E
GCTTATGGTGGTATCATCAATAATTTCCCGGCAGGTTTAACGGTTGATTTTGATAAAATACAATATGAACTTGATCGCAGAAAACCGGGTCAGTCAGCGATTGTCACTCAAAGAAAAGAAAGTGATACGGTAAAATTCCTTTCAGGTATTTTTGAAGGAAAAACGACAGGAACTCCTATTGGTTTTATGATCGAAAACGAAAATCAGAAATCGAAAGATTATGATCATATTGCCAATTCATATCGCCCGAGCCATGCAGAT
>NZ_JBNDHS010000483.1:0-261 GCF_056755095.1 Rhizobium sp. SVR5-9E
TTCATATCCAGTGCCACTTCATGGATAAGCATTCCTTTGGCATCCAGCGTGAGTTCTCCTGAAGGGTAGAAAAAAGGAGATGCCGTGAGCCATTCTTCACCGTTCATCTGCTCTTTCTGATAGTCGAAATTTACTTTAAGTTTGGTATGTTTAAGTTCTGTTGCTTTCGTATGAGTAGCTCTGTAGACCTTTTCTCTTCCGGAAGTTTCAGTTTGTGCCGCTACATTTGTGGAAAAGAAAATTCCTAAAAGAGCGATAGAT
>NZ_JBNDHS010000484.1:0-261 GCF_056755095.1 Rhizobium sp. SVR5-9E
AAATCATGGAATGCTGAATAACTTCACCTTCTTTATGACCCATTCTGTCCATCATTTTAGCGATTCTTTCAGAACCGAAAAGACGCATCAAATTATCTTCCAGAGAAACATAGAACTGAGAACTTCCCGGATCCCCCTGACGTCCTGCTCTACCTCTTAGCTGTCTGTCAACACGTCTTGAATCGTGGCTTTTGGTTCCGATGATGGCTAAACCGCCTGCTTCTTTTACTTCCTTAGTAAGTTTAATATCGGTACCACGAC
>NZ_JBNDHS010000485.1:0-260 GCF_056755095.1 Rhizobium sp. SVR5-9E
CAATCCACCGCCCCCCTCCCATATGTAGCGTATTCTCGTTGGCTCGGAGATGTGTATAAGAGACAGACTTCAGGTACCCCAGACTTCCATGGCTTGACGGGCGGTGTGTACAAGGCCCGGGAACGTATTCACCGCGCCATGGCTGATGCGCGATTACTAGCGATTCCAGCTTCATAGAGTCGAGTTGCAGACTCCAATCCGAACTGAGACCGGCTTTCGAGATTTGCATCACATCGCTGTGTAGCTGCCCTCTGTCTGTC
>NZ_JBNDHS010000486.1:0-260 GCF_056755095.1 Rhizobium sp. SVR5-9E
GTCTAATTGTATTATAAAATAGAAACCCCACCGCAATGCACTGGGGTATAAACGGCGGTGGAGGAAGTAGCACTTTCGGAGAAACCCAGATGTACAAAGACATCATGGCTTATCTTGCAGAACCGGAACCTGAATATTTCAAAGGGATAGACTTTACGCAGTTTGGAAATGATGACATAATGAAAATTCGTCAGAACATTGTTAAGAATGCGGTGAAACATTTTGACAGTAAAGAGTGGGCATACGAAATAAAAAAAGGT
>NZ_JBNDHS010000487.1:0-260 GCF_056755095.1 Rhizobium sp. SVR5-9E
TCCTTATTCTTATCGTATAAGTGTTGTTCTCCCGGGGTATGCCTATCGTTTCCAGGATCCCGATTTCAGACGCTATGCAGAAACCGTTCTCAGACAGGAAATTCCGGCTCATGTTTTAGCAAAAATTTGCTGGGTGGGAGACCGTCTGACAGAAACGCAGACCGCTAAAAGTGATCTGTCTGAATTTGAGGTTGCTCTTAAACAATTCCTTTCAGATAAATCGAAAAATAATACGGCGAATTTGGGAAACAGTATAAAGG
>NZ_JBNDHS010000488.1:0-260 GCF_056755095.1 Rhizobium sp. SVR5-9E
ATCAGAAAGCATTCAAACTAATCTACACCACTTACAATGAAAAAAATACTACTCACAGGAGCTACCGGATACATTGGCAAAAGAATGATAAGCGTGATTGCTGCGCAGGGATATAAGGTCGTTTGCTGCTGTAGAGATGCGAGCCGTTTTTCGAAAGATGTAAATATAGACGAATCGCTCATAGAAGTTGTGGAATTAGACTTTTTGCAACCCGAAACTCTTAAAAACATCCCTGAAGATATTTCCGGAGCTTATTATCT
>NZ_JBNDHS010000489.1:0-260 GCF_056755095.1 Rhizobium sp. SVR5-9E
GTACTGGAGCGCATGCAGAAACTGGGTATGCCGCTGCTGGTTCACGGTGAAGTCACGCATGCCGAGATCGACATCTTCGACCGTGAAGCCCGTTTTATCGACACCGTGATGGAGCCCCTGCGTCAGCGCCTTCCCGCGCTCAAAGTGGTCTTCGAGCACATCACCACCAAAGATGCCGCGGAGTATGTCCGCGACGGTAACGAGCTTATCGCCGCCACCATCACGCCACAGCATTTGATGTTTAACCGTAACCACATGCT
>NZ_JBNDHS010000490.1:0-260 GCF_056755095.1 Rhizobium sp. SVR5-9E
GGGAGGTAAACCAGCTTCAACCGGCTCCGCTGACTTGGTCAATTTCTTGCGCTTTCGCGTAATACCTTCGCCAGTCTGGGAGGGTTTTGGTGCTTCGCGTGCGACCGTACCGGGCCCATCGGACGAGGCCGGATCAGCCGCCTCCGCAGGCCTGGCGTCCTCGCTATCGGCCGTGCCATGGATACTGCTTGTCGTTTCGTCGGAATGATCCGGGTCCGCTGACACCGCCTCCGAGTGTTCGTCGGCGACCGGCTTTGCGT
>NZ_JBNDHS010000491.1:0-260 GCF_056755095.1 Rhizobium sp. SVR5-9E
GTATAAAGGACAGCATTTACAAGATAACGCTGACACCCGAGAAAAGGCGGCAGTTGGATTCCAGTGGGAAAAAACAAGTAAAGGAAAATGTTTGTTCCTGATGGCGACTCTTGATGATAAAGGCGCTGATGTATCGGTACAGATAAATCGAAAAATAAACCAACAATAGTGCAACGCCCTGTTAAAATGACTTTAACAGGGCGTTTTATAACACAATAACATAGAACTGTTAATTAATATGAAAATTTGCACTTCCCACC
>NZ_JBNDHS010000492.1:0-260 GCF_056755095.1 Rhizobium sp. SVR5-9E
CTCTTTGGAGGGCATCAGGAATACGCTCTCCAGCTCTGGCATCAGGTGGCGGTTCATGTGCGCCAACTGCATTTCGTATTTGAAGTCAGCCACCGCGCGTAACCCACGGATCAAAATGTTAGCCTGCCGGGCACGGGCGAAGTTGGCCATCAGATCACTGAAGCCCACCACCTCGACGTTTGGCAGATGCGAGATAGCGTCAGTGGCAAGTGCAACGCGCTCATTGAGATCGAACATGGGTTTCTTACTGGGGCTGGCGG
>NZ_JBNDHS010000493.1:0-260 GCF_056755095.1 Rhizobium sp. SVR5-9E
CCTGAACTTGATGCAGTATTAGTAGCTGACAGTATTGCTAAGCAAATCGAAAACAGAATCTCTTACAGAAGAGCTGTTAAGATGGCAATAGCAGGTACAATGAGAATGGGTGCAGAAGGTATCAAAGTTCAGATCTCTGGTAGATTGAACGGTGCTGAAATGGCAAGATCAGAATCTTTCAAAGACGGAAGAATTCCATTGTCTACTTTCAGAGCAGATATCGATTACCATATCGGTGAGGCACTTACTCAGTACGGAAA
>NZ_JBNDHS010000494.1:0-259 GCF_056755095.1 Rhizobium sp. SVR5-9E
GCTTGGCATCATCCACCGGAATTCTTTCTCCTTCAACTTCAGCCTTAAAACCGGTGATTTCCTGTCTTTGCTTTTTCAGAATTGAAACTACATCAATGCCGCTACAGCCTGCAACCGCCATCAAAACGCTTTCCATAGGAGAAACTCCTTTTGCTCCCGGCTGGGTCGTATTATCTAAAAGAATTGAATTTCCCTGAGAATTGGTACATTCAAACAAAAAATCGTCGTTGATTCTGTTAAGTGTTATTTTCATTATAGG
>NZ_JBNDHS010000495.1:0-259 GCF_056755095.1 Rhizobium sp. SVR5-9E
CACCGAGATCTACACTCGACTAGTCGTCGGCAGCGTCAGATGTGTATAAGAGACAGGATATGTAGTGATTCAGCAGGGTATTGCTAAAAAACTAGACGGTTCAGATTTTGATCATATGGAATTCTTGACAGAAGAAGAGTATCTTGATATCTGTCTCTTATACACATCTCCGAGCCCACGAGACTACGCTGCATCTAGGGTGCTGTCTTTTGCTTTGAAGGGGGGGGGGGGGGGGGGGGGGGGGGGGGGGGGGGGGGGG
>NZ_JBNDHS010000496.1:0-259 GCF_056755095.1 Rhizobium sp. SVR5-9E
ATCCTGGTCGATACCGGTTTCGGCCCCGCCGGCCGCGAACGAGGCCTCGGCAAACTCCAGGGTGGACTGAAGGCTGCAGGTTATGCGGCAGATGACGTTACCGTCGTCGCACTCACCCACCTGCATGGCGATCATATTGGTGGTTTGATGGAAAACGGCGCTCCTGCCTTCAAGAATGCACGCTACGTGGCGAGCCAGGCGGAATATGACTTCTGGTCCAGCAAGGCCCGCGAAGGCACGCCGGCCGAAGGCGGCCACA
>NZ_JBNDHS010000497.1:0-259 GCF_056755095.1 Rhizobium sp. SVR5-9E
CAGACGGAAGGATCGGAAGTAGGGAGATCACCACATCCGATTTCGTATGAACCTCCATGAATCCAGACAATTACCGGGAGTTTTTCATCATCATTAAAATGTTCAGGACATGTAACTGTAAGGAACTGTGTTGATTCTTCAGGTACGAACATCTCTACATCCGTCTTCTGGATCAACCTGTCCAGCAACGGACTTACATTCTGCGGACATACCGGAGTTTTATCAGGAATTTCGTGTGAATAGACATAATCTATTGGTT
>NZ_JBNDHS010000498.1:0-259 GCF_056755095.1 Rhizobium sp. SVR5-9E
GATTATATGATATAACGAAATTGGCAAGCATCAGTGGCGGCGAAATCGCTGTCCGCAAAAGTCCTCGGCTCGGTCGAGCCCGGACGGGCCAGATCGGGCCGATCCGGCCGCATCTACTGTGCATGGGGTTGTTTTCCAGAATTTGCCGGCTGGGAACGCGGCAGTTAACATTGACATGACCTCCCGCCATGCCTTAAGAACCGCCCCGTCCCGGGCGGTCGTCCGCCAGCGGGAAAAATCTCATTTTGCCACATTCGCG
>NZ_JBNDHS010000499.1:0-259 GCF_056755095.1 Rhizobium sp. SVR5-9E
GCTGACCCCCGCGATGAGTGAGATCGCCGTTGCGCTCGACGACATCAATAGCTTTCGCGACCGTGTGGGCGGGACTTTGCGGCTGAATGTGCCGACAGTCGCTGCCATGGTGGTGATGCCTGATATCGTCAATCGCTTTTTGAAGAACTATCCGGGGATATCGGTCGAAATCGTTGCCGAAGACAGCTTCATCGATGTGCTCGCGGCCGGGTTTGACGCCGGCATTCGGTATGACGAGAGGTTGGAAAAGGATATGATC
>NZ_JBNDHS010000500.1:0-259 GCF_056755095.1 Rhizobium sp. SVR5-9E
TGCAAAGATTGCTTAAAACAAGAATGTACAGCGATACTTTATCGTGGATGCACTTCTGGACATGGCAGATCATGATCGTCTCTGTAGTTATCACTTTCCTCATGGGAATTAATACCTCTAAAGAATATGCCGAACACGAATGGCCGATCGATATTTTAATTACAATTTCCTGGGTAATCTTCGGAATCAATATGTTCGGAACTATTGCTAAAAGAAGGGTAAGACATTTATATGTAGCCATTTGGTTCTACATCGGGAC
>NZ_JBNDHS010000501.1:0-258 GCF_056755095.1 Rhizobium sp. SVR5-9E
AACTGAAATTACCTGGACAAATGCTGCCGGTCAGACGGTAGGAACGGGAGTTCAGACTACAGTTTGCCCCACGCAGAACGATGTCTTTACAGCCAATGTTAAATTTAATATCTGCGGAAACAGTGATCTTACGCTGACCGATGATTTTCCCATAACGTTTGATCCAACTTATCCTGCAGCTAAGAACTACACTCAGAACTTTTGCGGCAATACTTCTGTAAACCTTACGTTGAGCAGTTTTCAGGGAAATCTTACCAC
>NZ_JBNDHS010000502.1:0-258 GCF_056755095.1 Rhizobium sp. SVR5-9E
GACCAAGAAAGGTCTGTAATGTGAATCAATCCATCAACACCTCCAAGGTCGATGAATACACCGTAAGAAGTAATATTCTTAACAGTACCTTCAAGAACTTGTCCTTTTTCAAGCTGAGCGATGATTTCTTTTTTCTGACCTTCAATATCTGCTTCGATCAATGCTTTGTGAGATACAACTACGTTTTTGAACTCAGGGTTGATTTTCACAACTTTGAACTCCATAGTTTTACCTACGAACTGATCGTAATCTTTAATT
>NZ_JBNDHS010000503.1:0-258 GCF_056755095.1 Rhizobium sp. SVR5-9E
CACCGAGATCTACACTCGACTAGTCGTCGGCAGCGTCAGATGTGTATAAGAGACAGCATCTGGCCCGATGCCGAGCGGACCTTCAACTGGCCGATATCTTCCGGCTGTGCCCGGAACTTGGCATCGGCCTGGACGCGGACGCTGTAGGTGCTGTCTCTTATACACATCTCCGAGCCCACGAGACTACGCTGCATCTAGGGTGGCGTGTTTTGCTTTGAGGGGGGGGGGGGGGGGGGGGGGGGGGGGGGGGGGGGGGGG
>NZ_JBNDHS010000504.1:0-233 GCF_056755095.1 Rhizobium sp. SVR5-9E
GACTAGTCGTCGGCAGCGTCAGATGTGTATAAGAGACAGCCACAACTGGCTCGACATGGCGCGCGAGCGCATTTCCTTCCAGGGCCTGCCGTCGCAGCAAATGACCATGCCCGAATGCTGGGAGACTGTCTCTTATACACATCTCCGAGCCCACGAGACTACGCTGCATCTGGGGGGGCGGGGTTTGGGTGGAGGAGGGGGGGGGGGGGGGGGGGGGGGGGGGGGGGGGGGGG
>NZ_JBNDHS010000505.1:0-258 GCF_056755095.1 Rhizobium sp. SVR5-9E
ACCTATTCTTACGGCCAGGTACACGAAGAAACAGACGATGCACAGATCACCTCCAATATGGCTCCCGTAATTTCAAAAATTTCAGGATATGTAACGGAAGTAAAAGTAAAAGACAACCAGTTCGTAAAAAAAGGCGATACACTGGTAATCCTTGATAACAGAGATCAGAAAATGGCTCTTGAGCAGGCAGAAGCAGCTTTGTCTACTGCAAAAAGCAATATTTCAAACGCACAGGCGAGTACCTGTCTCTTATACACA
>NZ_JBNDHS010000506.1:0-258 GCF_056755095.1 Rhizobium sp. SVR5-9E
GTGGCAAACCGATCAGCCCGAGATAGTGCACCGGGACGAAGACCACATAGGTGCCAACGAACGTGGTCCAGCAGTGAGTATGTCCCATCGTCTCGTCCAGTCTGCGTCTGGTCACCTTCGGATACCAATAATAGATCGCACCGAAGATGACGAGAATCGGCGCCACTCCCATGACCACGTAAAAATCCGCGACCACGAACATCTTGTCCTACATCGACACATCCACGACGCCCTTCCCCACACCCCCCCCCCCCCCCC
>NZ_JBNDHS010000507.1:0-258 GCF_056755095.1 Rhizobium sp. SVR5-9E
TGCTGAGCCTGCCGTTCCACATCATCTTCGCGGTAACCGGCGCGCTGATGTGCCTGTTCGTGCCGTTGTTCGCCGCGCTCAACCTGATCGCCTTCGACGGCAAGCTGGGCGATGCCTTCGCCAGGGCGATCAGCACCGCGCCCACGGTGCAGGCGAGCGGACACGCCGCGCCGATGCTTGCCGCTGGCGAACTGATCGAGCGCGCCCGCACGGCGGCGCTGGCCACCGGCGTCACCGCGTTCGAGCCGGACTATGTGC
>NZ_JBNDHS010000508.1:0-257 GCF_056755095.1 Rhizobium sp. SVR5-9E
GTGATCGGCCAGAAAATCGTCGATGCAAAACCGCCGATGAGCGTCAGATAGGTGATGCTGCGGGAAGCGACCTGCGGCCGCAACTGAACCAGAAGCGCGAACGCCGCGCTATACTGGACGAGGTTGGAAGCGACTTCGATGGCAATGAGAGCCAAAACATAAGCTGCCCTGGTCGGCGCGAAGGCGCAGGCGATGAGAGCGAGGGCCGCGACAAGCGAGCCGATCGCCATCACGCGGCCGGCTCCGATCTTGTCGAA
>NZ_JBNDHS010000509.1:0-257 GCF_056755095.1 Rhizobium sp. SVR5-9E
AAGAGACAGTATCCAGGGTATAGCTTCAATCCGGCTTTTCCAACAACGATTTTAGGAGAAGCAACGATGGCTGATACTCCCACAACAGAAGGATTAAGTACCAAAAGCCTTCCGGTCATGAGCCTGGTAAAAAACATTGAAGATGATAACTGGACGAAAAACTACACCTACTATGACAAAAAAGGAAGAGCTACAGGAAGCTATTCAATCAACCATTTGGGAGGTCGAACAAAAGTAGAATCCAAGCTGGATTTTGC
>NZ_JBNDHS010000510.1:0-257 GCF_056755095.1 Rhizobium sp. SVR5-9E
CCCCTCATCAAAGTTGATGTGGCTACGGGTCTGATAGGCGTCGGTGTACTTAACGTAGTCCTTAGGTCCGGCAATAAGAACTTCGTTAAATCCCCATATATTTTCGATGTTATGGGCAAACTGCCCCATCAAAATGTCAAAACCGTTGGTGTCCTTTATCCAGGCTTCGTTGTAATCATCGCCTTTTTTGGAAGAACAAGAGACAAGCAACGGCGCAACAAGGGCTAGCGCTAAAAATTTTTTCATCATTCCGGGAG
>NZ_JBNDHS010000511.1:0-257 GCF_056755095.1 Rhizobium sp. SVR5-9E
TATCAAAGCTGATCAGCAGCCTTTTGACCTGATCGAACTGGGAGCCGGAGATGCGATGAAATCTACTTATCTTTTAGAATACCTTATCGAAAAAGGAAATGATTTCACCTATATGCCTATTGACATATCCGGAAATATTCTTTCTGTGCTGAAGGAAAACTTGAAAAAGAAGTTGCCTGATATGAATGTTTTGCCACTCGAAGGAGAATACTTTCAAATGCTGGAAAAGGCAATGACGCTTTCGTCAAGAAGAAAAG
>NZ_JBNDHS010000512.1:0-257 GCF_056755095.1 Rhizobium sp. SVR5-9E
CGGAGATGTGTATAAGAGACAGTCTCCGTTTTCAGAAAAATTAGGAACTGCTCTTCCCAGAAACCACCGGTACGTTCCTTTCTGATTCGGATTTTCAAGCTCATATTCCATCACGAAAGGAGTTTTTGTTCTTACACATTCTTCCCAGGTCCTGTCAACATTTTCGACAGTATTTGGCCGCATCATTCTTTTTACAAGCCTGGCTTGATTTTCATTGGCTGTTGAGCCTGTGTATTTGTACCAGCTGTCGTTCATAT
>NZ_JBNDHS010000513.1:0-257 GCF_056755095.1 Rhizobium sp. SVR5-9E
CCTTGCGGCAGCGTGATCCAAACGAAAATCACCGCGCGCTTCCCGGGCGCAATCGACACCACCGCATGCTCCGCAGGCGCAGGCCGCACCCACGAGGCCAACGCATCCTGGCTCAGCACCAGCAACGGCGTCTTCGCCTCGTCGGCGAAGACCTGCAGCCCCTTGGGCTTCAGCACACCGGTGTCGCCATAGAAATTGGTGATGTGGAGTTCATAAGCCAGATGGACCGAACCGTCCGTACCCACGAACCCCGCCGG
>NZ_JBNDHS010000514.1:0-257 GCF_056755095.1 Rhizobium sp. SVR5-9E
GTCTTAATGGAGCTGGTGAGATGAATTGCCGGCAGGATCCTCATTTTGCCGCAGACGCAGCAGAGGGTCTTGCTGATAAAACTGACAGAACCGTTGCCAGAGGGCCGGGAAACGGGGGGCGAAAAGCTCAGGTGCGCTAAAGAAATATTCTGACAGCACCGCAAAGCACTCCGCAGGATCGGTTGCCGCATAGGCATCGATGCTGGCGGCACTTTCGCCCACCAGATCTATCTCATCCTGGATATTATCCATTGCCG
>NZ_JBNDHS010000515.1:0-257 GCF_056755095.1 Rhizobium sp. SVR5-9E
TGATAGAACCTGCAGAAGTAGATCTTGGGTTGTACATGTGTTTGTAGTGCCAAGAACTTGGGTTTTTACCCCCTTCTCTGTGAAGATCCGGTCCGGTTCTTTTCGATCCCCAAAGGAACGGTCTGTCATATACAAATTCTCCGGCTTTGGAATACTGTCCGTTTTTACCGTTGAATCTTACAATCTCATCTCTGAATGGTCTTACCATCTGCGAGTGACATGCATTACATCCTTCTCTGATATAAATATCTCTACCT
>NZ_JBNDHS010000516.1:0-257 GCF_056755095.1 Rhizobium sp. SVR5-9E
GTCCACGATCGTGAATATTCACTGTCGAGCGCCTTTTTTGCTACGCTAACCGCCTTCGGCAATGGCCTCGTTCGCCCCGCAAGCTGGGTGCCTCGAATATATTCCGCAAGGATCGTCCGGCCGAGCGAATTGCGCATGTGGTTGGTGACATCATGCTCGGGCGGGGAATCGGATTCCTGCTGCAAGGAAAGAGCGCCGGCGAAGAGCGATGGCATCAAGGGAGGAATCGGCTGGGCGGCCGGCAAATTTTCCAGTAC
>NZ_JBNDHS010000517.1:0-257 GCF_056755095.1 Rhizobium sp. SVR5-9E
GTCGTTCGGATCGCCCTGACGGAAATAGAGCTCTGGCGCAACGGCCAGATAACCTTCCAGCGCCAGACGGCGGCAAAGGTCGCGAATATGTTCGTGAACGCCGAAAATTTCCTGAACCACAATCACGATGGGCAGCGGGCCGTCGGCCGATTTTGGCCGCGCGTGGTAAGCAGGCATATTCTCCCCCTGTGAGGGGATGGAGGTCTCACCTGCCGTAATGGCCTCTTCAGGTGTTGAGACGATGGTTGATGCATGAG
>NZ_JBNDHS010000518.1:0-257 GCF_056755095.1 Rhizobium sp. SVR5-9E
CGTTAAGCGACGGGTTAACCATATCCCGTGGTGAGGGCGCTGACGCCATGCTACCGACGAAATGGTGTGCATGGTGTTCAGATGCCCGAGAACGCGCTGCAGATGCTGCTCCAGGGTGCTCATTGGCCCGTGGGTGAGCGTCTCTGGCGCCTCCAGAATATTCGAATCCCCTGACTCGCCAGGCGCGTCATACTCGAGTCGCTGCTGACACCGCTGCAGGGCAACCTCACACGACTGCAGGTAGCGCTGCGCCAGAT
>NZ_JBNDHS010000519.1:0-257 GCF_056755095.1 Rhizobium sp. SVR5-9E
CTGTAAAAATCTCCAGAATCCTATTCTTTCCCGATTCCTTTCATGAAGAATTATTTCATACTGGAAATATTGATTCGAGACATAAATCAATAGGATCATAATGGCGAGCATATACTACAACTTTTTCAAATCGGTATAGTTTGAAAACTTTATGAAATATTTCATGGCAAAAACAAGTGCTGTTGCTACCAGAAATTCAAATAAGCCGATAAAATAAAGCCCTTTTACAGAAAGAAATGCCACTGCAAACCCAAGGA
>NZ_JBNDHS010000520.1:0-256 GCF_056755095.1 Rhizobium sp. SVR5-9E
CTCATCCGCTTCAGCATCCGTCGACATTGACAACCCTGTGTTGCGATAACGCATGGGCGATGGCATCCATTTGCCCGCAGAGCTGTGAAGCTCCTCTACCCCGGCGTTTAAAAACAGTTCCATATTGCTGGCACGCACTCCCGCACCCGCCATTATTATTGGAACACCGGAATGTGCTTTTAGTTCCGTAATTAATTGCAGTCCTTTTTCAGCAGAGGACTGCTGACCCGATGTCAGAACCCGCGCCACGCCAAGT
>NZ_JBNDHS010000521.1:0-256 GCF_056755095.1 Rhizobium sp. SVR5-9E
AATTATACGATGACCGTCGAGATCTACACTCGACGAGTCTTGGGCAGCGTCAGGTGTGGATAAGGGCCAGGACCGCACGGTGAATCGTCTCTTCACTGGCGGAAAGGTGCAGGGTACGGCCATGGAACTGGCGCACGACCTCGATATCCCTGTCTCTTATACACATCTCCGAGCCCACGAGACTACGCTGCATCTGGGGTGCCGGCTTCTTTTTGGAAGAGGGGGGGGGGGGGGGGGGGGGGGGGGGGGGGGGGGG
>NZ_JBNDHS010000522.1:0-256 GCF_056755095.1 Rhizobium sp. SVR5-9E
CCACCATCTCCTGGCCGGTATAGCACCCTTTCTTAAAGCTAATGCCACCCAGCGCCTGCAGGTTGGTGGCCTGAGGAATGAACTGCCCGCTGTTTGCGGCGTCAATCACCGGCAGACCGGCTTCAATGTTCAGCGCCAGCCACTGTTGGCTGTTATTAAACTGGGCTTCACCACGCAGCGCCTCGGTGACGCGTTCGGCGGTCGCGGTATCCGTGACTAACAGAAAGCGTTCCGCCGGGTGTTCAAACCACAGGAT
>NZ_JBNDHS010000523.1:0-256 GCF_056755095.1 Rhizobium sp. SVR5-9E
GTTTTAGTGTGCTCGCCCTTACGTTCTTTAATGATGGGTGCCAGCAGCATCAGGCGTTTGCCTTCCGGCTGCGACAGCACGTTATCCACCATCTGGCTTACGGTCTGCGCGGCCAGCGGGACGTCGTGATCCGGGCAGCGCGGCTCACCCACGCGTGCATACAGCAGACGCAGGTAGTCATGAATTTCGGTAATCGTACCAACCGTTGAACGCGGGTTATGCGAGGTGGATTTCTGCTCAATGGAGATAGCAGGTG
>NZ_JBNDHS010000524.1:0-256 GCF_056755095.1 Rhizobium sp. SVR5-9E
GCGCTGTCAGCCGCGCTGATCGAAGAGGCGCGCTGCTTCCTGGTGTCGGTATAGGTAAATCGCGGGACGTTCTGCGTTCTCTCCTGTGATGCCGGAGAGAAGGTCTCGACATTCACTTGGTTAGGCCACTTCGACTCATTGCCCGCGATGTAGGAAGTCGGGTTTGCCGATTGAGCGGGAAGTTGCAGATTCAACTTGCCCTGCGTGCCTGAGGACGGAGCATCCTGCCCCGCGGCCCATGGTGAAACCGACAGGG
>NZ_JBNDHS010000525.1:0-256 GCF_056755095.1 Rhizobium sp. SVR5-9E
GTTATAAGTAAATCACTTTTCTGAGTGGCTGAAGAGAAAGCATCACTTCTATGCTCTTTCTCTTGATGTGGTGCAGCCGCTGCGTGAAGCTGCCACAGCAATGTAGATATTGAGATAACCTTCCAATTTATATTCATCTTGTTACCTCAATGTTGTTTACAATCGAATCGAGTTCTAAAGGAAAGGTTTTAAGTGAATAAAACTTGTCCGTTGTTTGTATTAGCTGATGACACAATAAAACTGGATTGTTCTTCAT
>NZ_JBNDHS010000526.1:0-256 GCF_056755095.1 Rhizobium sp. SVR5-9E
ATTTATATTCTGTTTCAGGTTTGCGTATTTCTACGTAACTTTTTAACAGTCCGGAGAGATTATCTGAAATCGGAATCACTCTTTGTTTATTTCCTTTTCCTATTACTTTTATTTCATTTCCGGTAAGATTTACATTCTCAAAAGTCATACCACAAAGCTCAGCCTTACGAATTCCTGTTTGATATAGAACTTCTAAAATACACTTTTCCAGAATGCCGGGAATTTTTGTAAAAACCTGATTACTCAAATCTTGCAT
>NZ_JBNDHS010000527.1:0-256 GCF_056755095.1 Rhizobium sp. SVR5-9E
GATGTTGCCTGCGCTTCAGAAAGTGGCGGATGACGAGTATAAATTTTTAGCTGACAATAAATCAAAGTTCAATTCAAATATTAAAAATTTCTGGATTGCGATGGGTGGGAAAAATGATATTGCCTATCAAAATAATCAGATAATGATGAAGAAATTGGATGAATTAGGTATAAAATATTCTTATTCCGAATATCCTGGCGGACACACCTGGCCGGTTTGGAGAAATAATTTATTTCAATTCGCACAGCTTCTTTTT
>NZ_JBNDHS010000528.1:0-256 GCF_056755095.1 Rhizobium sp. SVR5-9E
GCTGCAACAGGTCGGCACCACCGGTGACGTTCACTACTACAGCGCACTGATCGCTGAGCTGAAAGCCCGCAAAGTGGTTGTCCGCGCCGCGGCTGATTTTATGGCGCTGGTCCTGCTGACGGCTCCAGGTAAACAGGGCGCGGACATTGTTTTCGGTTCTGCACAACTCTTTGGTGTCCCGATGGGCTACGGTGGCCCACATGCGGCGTTCTTTGCCGCAAAAGATGAATTCAAACGCTCCATGCCTGGCCGTATC
>NZ_JBNDHS010000529.1:0-255 GCF_056755095.1 Rhizobium sp. SVR5-9E
GTTAAGCCAGGGCGTGACGCATTTTTATGAACCGCTTGATGCTGAACGTATGCATCGTGCGGCGCAGTGTCTGATTGGTGAAAATGACTTTACCTCGTTCCGTGCGGTGCAGTGCCAGTCCCGTACGCCGTGGCGTAATGTCATGCACATAAACGTCAGCCGTTATGGCGCGTATGTGGTGGTGGATATCAAAGCCAATGCCTTTGTACATCATATGGTACGGAATCTGTCTCTTATACACATCTGACGCTGCCG
>NZ_JBNDHS010000530.1:0-255 GCF_056755095.1 Rhizobium sp. SVR5-9E
TGCCACTCCTGAAGTGGTGGGAATGTATAGCCATATTAATATTCCCGTTCCAACGGTTCATGATAAAGATAATATTGATATGGAGCGTGTACTTCAGGCAAATATTTTTCTGGGACCTGAAGATGAGAAAAAATTTATGGAAACCATAATGCCGCATTCGGTAGCTTCCAGGTGGACTCCCCTTTTTGCTGATGTGAATCCCGGAGAGATCAATAAATTTACAGGAATTGGGCATTTCTGCGATCACTTCGGTAT
>NZ_JBNDHS010000531.1:0-255 GCF_056755095.1 Rhizobium sp. SVR5-9E
GTTCCTATTTTGGCAAATTCCACAGGCTGCATGGTAAAGCTTCCGAATTTATACCAGTTTTTCTGCCCGAGAATTTCCTTTCCGAAAGGGAAAAGACCAATGAGCAGCAGTACGCCTCCGATATAAATGATGCCGGACATATTCTCGAAAAACTTGCTTCTTCCCACAAAAATAACAAGCCCCACAAACAAGGAAATACAAAAGAAAATCAATTGTTTTTCTCCCAATTTCTGGTCGACACTGTAAATATTTGCG
>NZ_JBNDHS010000532.1:0-255 GCF_056755095.1 Rhizobium sp. SVR5-9E
GTATCATTACAAGGAAATTAATTCCGCTTAATCAAGCTGACCGACACAGGGATTCTGCCCTTCCACGGTTCAGCGGAAAGGTTTTCGATGTATACCGAAACATGCCGTCTTGCTTTTGAAAGGCTACTGCGTGTCGCCAAGACCGACACTGGGCAAGGCAAAGTATGCGCAGCCTTTGTGCTGTCATGGTGGAACGCTCACGTATACGGCGGCTTTCCGATCGAGGACATCCACAATCTCGACCAGGTCTTGAAG
>NZ_JBNDHS010000533.1:0-255 GCF_056755095.1 Rhizobium sp. SVR5-9E
TGCATGGAATGACATTAATCGTATTTCACGATGTGTATAGCCATTTACAGCCACAGATGTGTCATAAAATGTTGTCAGAAAGGGTCTTCGGTTACCGTCAGCAGGAAAATTCAATTGAGCATTCAGAGGATTTCCTCCTGCGTGATAATTCCATTGCCCGGCTACCTGATATTCAAATCTGCCAGGATTAATGGTGCTGTCATTAGGAATTGGCCGGTTAGGCAATGAATTATCCGGATCAGCAGGATTGGGAAG
>NZ_JBNDHS010000534.1:0-255 GCF_056755095.1 Rhizobium sp. SVR5-9E
GATGCAGACCCAGCGCATGATTAGGGTGTTTTGCCAGGTAGTCGCGCATCACGCGGATACCCTGTTTCATGAGCTCATCACTGCTGGTGATGAGGGTTGGCAGATAGCTGGTGCAGCCCGATTTCTCGTTGGCTTTCTGCATGATTTCCGGCGTGTCGACCGTCACCGCCTCCGCGGTATCATTAAATTGCACACCGCCGCAGCCGTTCAGCTGTACGTCGATGAAACCGGGGGAGATTACTGCTCCATTGAGTG
>NZ_JBNDHS010000535.1:0-255 GCF_056755095.1 Rhizobium sp. SVR5-9E
CTCGACGATGATGGTGAGCTCGGACGTATCAGCCCGATGGTCACGAAGGTGGCTCGTCGCCTCGTGGACTCTCTGGGGGCTTCTGGAGTCAATGTCGTCTCAAACGCCGGTGAGGTTGCCGGTCAGAGTGTCCATCATCTGCACGTGCATGTCATTCCCCGGTACGACCGTGAGCCGGGCATCAACGCCATTCGGTCGGCCATGCCTCGTCGCCCTATTGAGGAGGTTGCGGCCATGGTGACTGGGGAATCGAAT
>NZ_JBNDHS010000536.1:0-255 GCF_056755095.1 Rhizobium sp. SVR5-9E
CTCTTCGTGCGCGCCGCCGGCGGCATTTATCTGCCGCTCAGGAACGGGGAGCCGACGCGACGTGCGCCGCTGAAGGCGCTGGAGTTGACGCCGGCAAACAAGGTGTTCCTAGCCCGCTTTATTGGCAAGCTAGTCGGCTCGACGGCACGCGATCTCTCCGCTCGCGAAGCCGACGAGATTGCTCTCGCGATCGAAGGCCTCGCCGATTTGCCAAGAGGACAGCGCACGATCGGGGCGCTGCGCGCGTTCCTCAAT
>NZ_JBNDHS010000537.1:0-254 GCF_056755095.1 Rhizobium sp. SVR5-9E
TGTGAAACGGGACGGTCGAAGCGAATGGTCATCAAGGGCTCATCGGCGCGTCGGATCGGAGGCCGGATGCACCGAATCCCGGAAAGCGATCTATGTTTAGAACAAGAAACAGCGAAAATAAATCGAATGTCATGGCGTCGACGAGCAATGTCCTGTCAGAGCTGAAGCCAGTAACGGCTAGAACAAAAATGTGAGCGCTTGCTTAAATTCCTAAAAAAGGCCATTCTTCCAGTGTTTTATCGAGGCTGTGAAAG
>NZ_JBNDHS010000538.1:0-254 GCF_056755095.1 Rhizobium sp. SVR5-9E
GCCTCTGCATCAACGTCTCGCCGTTGCATGGGATCGTCCCGACGCAGCGGATCTCATACGCCGCTGTTTCGTGCTGCTTGCGGACCACGAGTTGAATGCCTCGACCTTCACGGCACGAATCACCGCTTCCGCGGGCGCGACATTATCCGCAGCCACCTTGTCCGGCCTGTCGACACTGACCGGTCCGCTGCACGGCGGTGCCTGGCAGAGCGTGCGCTCGCTGATCGCCCGAGCGGCTGCGATCGGTGCGGAGG
>NZ_JBNDHS010000539.1:0-254 GCF_056755095.1 Rhizobium sp. SVR5-9E
GATGAGAATATCTGGTATAACAAGGACATTATTGCTGAACTTAATAACAATTCTTTCAAAAAAAACAACAGTGACAAAGTTATTGCGCTTAAGAAAAAGCCAAGCATTTTTTCCTACCTTGGGTCTGCACATAAGTCGGAAAACAATAAAAATACAGCAAGCATCGAATTTGATGATAAAAATATGTATGAAGCTCTTTTTATTCCCAAAAAGATAAAAAAGACCGATCTTGAAAAAATCCACTCCTACTTGTC
>NZ_JBNDHS010000540.1:0-254 GCF_056755095.1 Rhizobium sp. SVR5-9E
TGGAAGATGCGGGCGCACTGCCGATCGAAGTGGATGTCTCTAACCTGAATATGGGCGACGTGATTGACGTTTACCCGTTCAAAGGTGAAGTGCGCAACCACGAAACCAACGAACTGCTGGCGAGTTTTGAGCTGAAAACCGACGTGCTGATTGACGAAGTGCGTGCCGGTGGCCGTATTCCGCTGATCATCGGTCGTGGCCTGACGACCAAAGCGCGTGAAGCGCTGGGTCTGCCGCACAGCGACGTGTTCCGT
>NZ_JBNDHS010000541.1:0-254 GCF_056755095.1 Rhizobium sp. SVR5-9E
GGGATTATCCGTACCGGGACTGGCCAGGGAAACTTCTTGTCCGGGAAGATTGGCAGCAAAGGCAGCCTGTTTTGATGTAAATCGTATAGTATCACCGGTGATCGTTCCTGCATTATTTTTATAGGGGGTAAATGTAATTATTTCTGTACCGGATAGTCCGGGAAGTAAACTGTATTGTCCGTTTTCATCGGCAAAGGCAGCCTGTGAGGCACCGGGATCCAGGTAAAAATCACCCTCAGGCGAAAGATAGTATG
>NZ_JBNDHS010000542.1:0-254 GCF_056755095.1 Rhizobium sp. SVR5-9E
GAATTAAATGCTGAAAATGTTGCATTGGTTAGATTCGAACAATTATATCCTTTACAGGCTGATGCTATTGAAGCTGTTTTCAGTAAATACAACAACAGAAAAAGCTTAGTATGGGCTCAGGAAGAACCTGAAAATATGGGCGCCTGGTCTTATATCCTGAGAAATTTCAGAGACACAGGTATTCAGGTGATATCTCCTGTTCCAAGTGGTGCCCCGGCTCCGGGAAGTCACAAAATGTTTGAGAAAAACCAAAT
>NZ_JBNDHS010000543.1:0-254 GCF_056755095.1 Rhizobium sp. SVR5-9E
TCCCTATGATGAGTGCTTTATTTCTTTCTAAGAAGAGGTCTCATAAAGAAAGTTTCTCCGACAAAATGATGGGAAGGCTTCAGAAAATATATCAGCCTTTGTTAAAGAAAGCTATTAATCTGAAATATATCATCGTCCCTGCAACAATTGCCGTTTTTGTTGTTACATTGTTCATTTTTAAAAATATGGGCGGTGAATTTATTCCTCAACTGCAGGAAGGCGATTATGCATTTCATTGCATTTTGCCACAAGGC
>NZ_JBNDHS010000544.1:0-253 GCF_056755095.1 Rhizobium sp. SVR5-9E
GATGATATATTCCCAGCCTTTTCCCGGAACTTTTTTCTCTACCAGGCGATTCCAGCCGTCATACCGGTACTGGTAGCAAAGCTTATCATAAGTGGTCTGATTCATCGGCGCATTCACAGCCATTGTAGGAATCACAAAAGCGAGCTGCTCATACTCATTATACACGTAATAGGTATCTGTTTCCTCAGCCGTTCCGATTGCTTTCTTTACAAGCACGACCTGTCCGGCTTTATTTTTATATTCAGTACTTTTA
>NZ_JBNDHS010000545.1:0-253 GCF_056755095.1 Rhizobium sp. SVR5-9E
AACCATCATTACTTTGTTTTCGTTACAGATCTTCGCCCACTTTTCAATGACTTTATTTGATCCTAAATATCCCGGAATTGCTAAAATCGAATAATTATCCCTAAGATCAAGACGATCGTAATAGTTTTTAAATTCTTCTGCAATAGCGTCGATAAACAGTGGATTATCAAGATCCGAAACCTGGTCCAGGCTGGCATTAACGATACTTACGTTGTCTACTTTATCGAGTTCGGTATTCCTGTCTCTTATACAC
>NZ_JBNDHS010000546.1:0-253 GCF_056755095.1 Rhizobium sp. SVR5-9E
TCCTGTCGCTGACACCGTTCCGCCGCATCGTGAAGGATTACTTCATGATCTGCGAGAGCTACTACGAGGCGATACGCTCCTCCACGCCCAGTCGCATCGAGGCGATCGACATGGGCCGGCGCGGCATCCACAACGAAGGCTCCCGGACGCTGATGGACCGGCTGAACGGCAAGATCGTCATGGATTTCGACACAGCCCGCCGGCTCTTTACGCTTGTCTGCGTGCTCTATTGGCGCGGGTGACTGTCATGGGG
>NZ_JBNDHS010000547.1:0-253 GCF_056755095.1 Rhizobium sp. SVR5-9E
GGGGGGGGGGGGGGGGGGTGTAGGGGGAAGAGAAGTTAATGTCTGGAAATATGGCGCAATTTCAGGAACCTGCTGTACTTCCCAGAACTGGAGTTTTGCAGAAGTCTGAAGCATTTTCTTCACCTTATCGATATCTTTCATACCGGGCATTTCCACAGAAATCCTTGCCGTACCAGGTACTCTCTGTACATTTGGCTGTACAGCACCCATTTTGTCAATTCTGGTTCTGATTACTTCATACGCAGTACCTACA
>NZ_JBNDHS010000548.1:0-253 GCF_056755095.1 Rhizobium sp. SVR5-9E
CGGCGGCCACCGAGATCTACACTCGACTAGTCGTCGGCAGCGTCAGATGTGTATAAGAGACAGGGTCAAGCAGGTTCTTGATGCCCGGCTTCTTGTCGGTGAACTCATGGAAACCGTCGTGCCGGTCATGCGCCGGCTGCGTGCCCATACCTGTCTCTTATACACATCTCCGAGCCCACGAGACTACGCTGCATCTGGGGGGGGGGGGTCTTGGTTGGGAAGGGGGGGGGGGGGGGGGGGGGGGGGGGGGGGG
>NZ_JBNDHS010000549.1:0-230 GCF_056755095.1 Rhizobium sp. SVR5-9E
CCCCCCCCCCCCCCCCCCCCCCCCCCCCCCCCCTTTCAAAACAAAAGACCCCCCCCTAAATGCAGCGTAGTCTCGTGGGCTCGGAGATGTGTATAAGAGACAGGCCTCCAACTTTCCCATCTGCACCCGCGACGCCGAGGCGCGGGATTTGGCCGCCTACCTGTATGCTCATTGACCTCAGGGGTGTGGAGTCTGTCTCTTATACACACTGACGCTGCCGACGACTAGTC
>NZ_JBNDHS010000550.1:0-253 GCF_056755095.1 Rhizobium sp. SVR5-9E
TTCGAGATCTGGCGGGCCAATCCATTCGGCGCGCTCAGGCAGATACGACGCTATCAGGGCATCGGCTGGGTCTGCGTCGTCATGTTCCTGAACTGGCTGGCGCATGGCGTCTATCCGGCCGTCTGGTCCTTCGTCACCTCCTATCGCTATGATTGGAGCGAGGGGCAGATCGGCTTTTCCCTTGGGGTTTATGGTATCGGCGCGGCCCTCGTCATAGGGCTTGTCCTGCCTCGGCTGGTGCCCATGCTCGGGG
>NZ_JBNDHS010000551.1:0-253 GCF_056755095.1 Rhizobium sp. SVR5-9E
GAAGAATGTTTTTCTTACGACTGCTTTTAAAGAGGGATTATTTGAAGTTCAGGATGCTTCTTCGCAAAAAATCGGGTATTTCCTTGATGTAAAAGAAGGGCAAAGAGTTGTTGATGCCTGCGCGGGTGCGGGTGGAAAGACACTTCACCTTGCAGCTTTGATGGGAAATAAAGGACAGATCATTGCCCTTGATATCTTCGAATGGAAATTAGCCGAGCTGAAACGCCGTGCCAAAAGAGCAGGTGCCCACAAT
>NZ_JBNDHS010000552.1:0-253 GCF_056755095.1 Rhizobium sp. SVR5-9E
CCGTGACGCTGTCGGACGGGGCACTCGTGCTGTCGTCGGCGCGAGGAGTGTTGCACTTCACGCGCTAGCCGGCTCGCGCAGTCGCCCTGCTTCCTGAATCTGGCGGGTGTGCGCGGGAGCCATGCTGCTCTGGAGTGCCTCTGAACTTTCGCGGGGAAATGCGAGAAAGGATGTCATGTCCACAGAAGCGCGTGAGCGAGGCCTGAAATTGGTCGTCGATGGAATCAACACCGGGAATCTCGACGCCTTCATG
>NZ_JBNDHS010000553.1:0-253 GCF_056755095.1 Rhizobium sp. SVR5-9E
GTTCCTATGTATTTCCATGCCAAAAACAGCAGAATATTTTATCAGGTAGCCAAGCTTCATCCCAGCCTGCAAACCATGATGCTTCCGGCAGAAATGATGAATGACAGAGAGAAACCTATCAGAATCAGAATTGGCAAACCTATCGCCGTAAAAGCGATGGACGACATGGAAAGTATTGAGGAGCTTGGCGATTTTCTCAAGCGTAAGGTTTATATGATGAAATCTTACTACGAAAAAAGAAAATCTCTTGCCC
>NZ_JBNDHS010000554.1:0-253 GCF_056755095.1 Rhizobium sp. SVR5-9E
ATGCGTACAAAATGAGTCTTTATGGTGATAACCAGATTCTGGTGTCTACAGGAGGAAGAGAGGGAAGATTTAATACAGGAATTAGCAATCCTAAAAATCCCGGTTTCTATTACTTCAATGGCATGGAATGGATTTATCCTTCCTATTTCGTTGGAAATACAACATGGTTTAATGTCATTGATGTTGTTTCAGATCCGGCAAGTCCGGATGATATTTTCTTCACAAATTACACAACAGCACCTGGCCGCGGCGT
>NZ_JBNDHS010000555.1:0-253 GCF_056755095.1 Rhizobium sp. SVR5-9E
GTATAGCATTGCAGCGAGGCGTGTGAACCAGTCCGAAGCCCCTGCGGAAACTTGATCATGTCGTCATATTCGACCCGGCGGACGTTTTTCGCCTTCCTAGCCGTTCTGACGTTTGGTCTTGCACCCGCAGCCGCCCAGGACGCACGGCAGGGCTACGTCCCACCCGCTCGCGACGCCGTGCGCGCCGTTGCGGCCGAGCATGGCATGGTGGTCGCGCAGGAGAAGATCTCCGCGCAAGTTGGCGCCGAGATCC
>NZ_JBNDHS010000556.1:0-253 GCF_056755095.1 Rhizobium sp. SVR5-9E
GTTCGCCGGTCACGCCGGCGCTATGGGCGACGCGTGTCTTTCCGTCCCATCGCCGTCGCGGCGCGAAATCCTCTCGTGCTGCGTAGAGGTCGGCGCGATGACGATGACGGGTCATCGCCACATAGGTCAAATGGCGGTCCATCATGCCGCTCACCAGCACGAAACTGCGCTCGACCGTCGCTCCTTGCGATTTATGGATTGTCACCGCATAGCCGTGATCGATGTTACGATAGTGACTTTCGCCGAATACGAC
>NZ_JBNDHS010000557.1:0-231 GCF_056755095.1 Rhizobium sp. SVR5-9E
GACTAGTCGTCGGCAGCGTCAGATGTGTATAAGAGACAGGTCTTCCGTTTACAGCCTCTCCGATAGGCATTGTAATAGGATTACCGTATCCGATTACATCCTGCCCTCTTTTAAGACCATCAGTAGCGTCCATTGCGATACATCTTACTGTATCTTCTCCAATATGTTGTTCTACCTCTAAAACTACTTTTTCACCGTTATCCTTTGTAATTTCTAACGCGTCATAAATGC
>NZ_JBNDHS010000558.1:0-252 GCF_056755095.1 Rhizobium sp. SVR5-9E
GCGTTATCTCCAGTTTGGCGCAGTGAATATCACTTTGCCTTCCATCGGTATCGAAATTTATACCAATGGTGATTTTACGGTAGACATTGGCTTTCCTTATAATATGGATTTTTCCCGCTCATTCACCTTGCAGGCGATTGTGCCTCCAGGGATTCCGGCAATGGGTTCAGGAGGGATCTATTTCGGGAAACTCAGCAGTGCTACTACCAATAAAGTCCCTAAAACCAATTATGGAAACTTTAACCCGGTAAT
>NZ_JBNDHS010000559.1:0-252 GCF_056755095.1 Rhizobium sp. SVR5-9E
ATGCAGCGTATGTTCGCTGAGGACACCCCGTGGCAAGTGCCGTGGCTGCGGGAGGTGTCACCAGCGGTGGAGGAGGTGGCAAACCGGCACGCGCAGAGAACGATATTCACCCGCTTCGTCCTGCCCGCCCGAGTCGAGGATACCCCACCTGAAGCAGGCGGGCGGCGGATTGATCATCGTCGTCTCCTCGATCGATGGCACCCGCACCTGTCTCTTATACCCCTCTGATGCTGCCGACGAATAGTCGAGTGT
>NZ_JBNDHS010000560.1:0-252 GCF_056755095.1 Rhizobium sp. SVR5-9E
GTCCTCGACGACGAGGCATTGCGCGGGCACCGCGCCGAGCGCGCGCGCGGCCGCGAGATACACGTCGGGGGCGGGCTTCGGCCGCGCGACGGCGTCCGCGCAGAACAGCCGGTCGCCGAAGAAGCGGGCGAGGCCGGTGCGCGCGAGCGCCGTCTCGACATACGCGCGGTAACTGTTGCTCGCGCACGCCGTCGTCAGGCTGATCGCCGCGAGTGCCGCCTCGATGCCGTCGACCATCGGCGCGTTGACGGC
>NZ_JBNDHS010000561.1:0-252 GCF_056755095.1 Rhizobium sp. SVR5-9E
ATCGTGCCGAGATTGCTGACAGTCTGGAAGTCGCCTTGCAGGAAGATGCCGGCGGCGTTCTGCCCGACCGTGATCGTGCCGGTGGCGGTGTTGGTGATCGTGGTGTTGTCACTGATCGCCAGAATGCCGCCGGAGAATCCGGTGGAATCGCCGGCCGTGATCGCTCCGGCATTGGTGATGATTGCACTGCCGAACGCAAAGATGCCGCTTGCACCGTCGCCGCCCGTGATCGTGCCGGTCGCATAGTTGGTG
>NZ_JBNDHS010000562.1:0-252 GCF_056755095.1 Rhizobium sp. SVR5-9E
TGTCCGTACCGTCCAGCACCTTCAGCAACGTACTTTTACCGCAGCCGTTGTCGCCCAGCAGACCGATGCGATCGCCTTTTTTCAGCGTAAAGGAGAGCGAGTCGACGAGCGTACCAAACGCCGTATCAACACGTAGAGATTGTGCAGTGAGTAAAGTGCTCATTGTTGCTTACCCAAGAGTTACAGGCATGTTTATGCCTCGTCAAACATCGCTGACGATAACTCAGTAAGCCCGAGAGAAGGGATTTAGGG
>NZ_JBNDHS010000563.1:0-251 GCF_056755095.1 Rhizobium sp. SVR5-9E
GTCAACGGCAATTCGGACGGCACGCTGCACTGGACCTTCAATTCCGGCAGCCAGAACTTCGACTTCCTGCCGGCCGGTTGGCAGACGCGTCTTGACTACACGGTCGAGGTCACCGACAGCAACGGCGCCAAGGACACGCAGGTCATCAGCATCCTGATCACCGGCACCAATGATGCGCCCGTCATCAGCATCCCGACCGGCGAAACCGTATCGACGACCGTCGACGGCTTTGTTGGCCAGGACGTCGTCAC
>NZ_JBNDHS010000564.1:0-251 GCF_056755095.1 Rhizobium sp. SVR5-9E
TTATTAGGTTTTGCATCATTAGCTTTTGCTCAGGTAAAGCAGGAAATTCATTATTTCCCATTGAGAGATGTGAAGTTGTCTGAAAGTATTTTCAATAAAGCCATGCAGGCTGATAAGAAATACATCCTGTCTATGGAACCTGACAGGCTTTTGGCACCTTACCTCAAAGAAGCAGGGCTGAAACCTAAAGCAGAAAATTACCCAAACTGGGAAAATACCGGACTTGACGGACATATCGGAGGGCATTATAT
>NZ_JBNDHS010000565.1:0-251 GCF_056755095.1 Rhizobium sp. SVR5-9E
CGATGAAGCAGATGCTATTTTTGGGAAACGCACCAATGTAAGAGATGCGCATGATAAATACGCCAATCAGGAGGTTTCTTATCTGTTACAGCGGATAGAGACGTTTTCCGGGCTTATTATTCTGGCATCCAATTTCAAAAATAATATGGACAAAGCCTTTACGCGACGCTTTCACAGCTGCATACAATTTAATAATCCCAAGCAAGAGGAGCGTCTGCGTATCTGGCAACATAATTTACCCGAACAATTAC
>NZ_JBNDHS010000566.1:0-251 GCF_056755095.1 Rhizobium sp. SVR5-9E
GTACTGCGTCGACAACGACATGGTCGTGCTGGTGAACATCCACTGGGACGGTGGCTGGCTCCAGGAGAACTTCACGGCCGACAGGCAGGCCGCCGTCAACGCGAAACAGAAGGCGTACTGGGAACAGATCGCCACGCTGCTGCGCGACTTCGATGGCCACGTGCTCTTCGCCAGCGCCAACGAACCGGACGTCAAGGACGCCGGCCAGATGGCCATCCTGGCGTCGTACCATCAGACCTTCGTCGATGCCG
>NZ_JBNDHS010000567.1:0-251 GCF_056755095.1 Rhizobium sp. SVR5-9E
TCCCGGTGGTGCGCGTGTTCGGCACTATCGGCTGGATTGTCGCGGGGATCTTTATCGGCGTTACCGGCGTGGCCTCCAGCGTCACGATCTTCCAGGTTGCGGCGGCGAGCTCCGTGCTGCTGGCGCTCTACAGCCTGACGCTGCCGCACACGCCCGCCCCGGCAAAAGGGCTGCCGGTCCAGGTTCGCGATCTGTTCTGCGCTGATGCGTTTGCCCTGCTGAAAACCCGCCACTTCCTGGTCTTTTCCGTC
>NZ_JBNDHS010000568.1:0-251 GCF_056755095.1 Rhizobium sp. SVR5-9E
GTCACATGGGCGGCCTTCGCTCGCACATCAAGAAGACCTACTGGATGATGATCATCGGCACGCTGGCGATCACCGGCGTCGGTATTCCGTTCTCGCCGATCGGCTTTGCCGGCTTCTTCTCCAAGGATGCGATTATCGCGGCGTCGTACACGTCGCACAATCCGGCTTCCGGCTTTGCCTTCACGCTGCTGGTCATCGCCGCGCTGTTTACCAGCTTCTATTCCTGGCGCCTGATCTTCATGACCTTCTAT
>NZ_JBNDHS010000569.1:0-251 GCF_056755095.1 Rhizobium sp. SVR5-9E
CTTCGAGGGCTGCGGAGCGTCCATTGTTCAGGTCCTGCTCGAATCCGGGATGGATCAAAACCGCGACGGTTGCTTGATCCGTGTCGATATCATGGGTGATCCTGCGTTCATCGTCCGTGCGGTCGACGATGTCAAAACGCCCCGCAGCCGCGAAATGGGAGATGAGATTGCGGCTCGCCTGGCTTCGATCCAGATCGAGTACGGCGGTCGCCACATGATTGACGGTAAACGTTGCGGCATATCCATAGATG
>NZ_JBNDHS010000570.1:0-251 GCF_056755095.1 Rhizobium sp. SVR5-9E
TGCCAGGCGGGATGGCAGGAGTTCCAGTATATTAGGAGCATGGACCCGGCGATCGGTTATGGTCCGGCTTCGGCCGAGGTCAGGGCGCTAAACCAAACCAACTCGCAATGGACCTATGTCTTCCGACCGCAGATTGCTGCGCGCTGGTCGCCGGAAACCCTCCTATCGGTTTTCGGGACCAGCGGCATGACGGCTTATTTCGGGATGCGTGAGTGCGGCCCTCTCTCAAGCGAGGACGCTGTTCTGGTGGC
>NZ_JBNDHS010000571.1:0-251 GCF_056755095.1 Rhizobium sp. SVR5-9E
GTCATGCGCTTTGCGCGTCGTATTAGCCCGTCAGGGTGGGTGAAAAACCTCGCCGACGTTCTGGCATACGTGACGTTCCAGTCGCCGGTTTACGTGGCTATTCTGCTGACAGTGGGCGCAGACTGGCATCAAATCGTCGCTGCGGTCAGTTCTAATATCGTGATTTCAATGCTGATGGGTGCGGTGTATGGCTATTTTCTCGACTACTGTCGCCGCCTGTTTAAGGTCAGCCAGTACAGCCAGGCCAAAGC
>NZ_JBNDHS010000572.1:0-251 GCF_056755095.1 Rhizobium sp. SVR5-9E
GCCTGGTACTGTTAATCGCGCTGGCGGCCAAGAACGCGATCCTGATCGTCGAGTTTGCCCGCGCACGGTGTCATGAGGGGATGGCGATTGTCGATGCGGCCCGTGAAGGCGCCTCACGCCGCTTCCGGGCGGTGATGATGACGGCGGTGTCATTTATTATCGGTGTGCTGCCGATGATGCTGGCGTCCGGGGCAGGGGCGCAGAGCCGCCGCATCATTGGCACCACGGTGTTCAGCGGGATGCTGGTGGCC
>NZ_JBNDHS010000573.1:0-250 GCF_056755095.1 Rhizobium sp. SVR5-9E
GCTCGTATGCGATCCGACAGATCGAGCGATGGTCGTCGGCGCCCCATTGGACCGTCAGGGAACCGCTGTCGGCGAGCCCGCGCGCGAAGATCCTGCTTGCCTGACCGACGACGCCTACTTCCTTGCCGGTCTCGTCGTGCACGGCGGCGCCGAACGGCAACGGCGTACCGTCGGCCTGGCGCGCCTGAACCAGCGCCGCGCGGCCGGTGTCGGTCGCAAACCGGATGAGCGGCACCGCGCCGGCGCGCGG
>NZ_JBNDHS010000574.1:0-250 GCF_056755095.1 Rhizobium sp. SVR5-9E
ACACTCGACTAGTCGTCGGCAGCGTCAGATGTGTATAAGAGACAGACCATCGTGCGTGCCAGGCTGGCCATGGGCATGAACAACGGCGATACCGCGGTTGGTGTAGAACAGGCCCTGGTGGTCATCGAGATCGGTCAGCGTCGCCGGCGTCCCGTAGCTGTCTCTTATACACATCTCCGAGCCCACGAGACTACGCTGCATCTAGGGTGTCGGCTTTTGCTTGGGAAGAGGGGGGGGGGGGGGGGGGGGG
>NZ_JBNDHS010000575.1:0-250 GCF_056755095.1 Rhizobium sp. SVR5-9E
GCAGCGTCAGATGTGTATAAGAGACAGATCCATCAGATTGGCATGTCTTTCTGCTTTGCTCTCCACGATGGTGTAGATCTCGGTCACGCCTTCTTCCCGTAGATGTGGAAGCCGCCATAGATCGCCGAGCGGTCGAGCACGGTCATATCGCTGTCTCTTATACACATCTCCGAGCCCACGAGACTACGCTGCATCTGGGGGGGAGGGGGTTGGTTGGGAGGAGGGGGGGGGGGGGGGGGGGGGGGGGGGG
>NZ_JBNDHS010000576.1:0-250 GCF_056755095.1 Rhizobium sp. SVR5-9E
CCCGCGATCATGGCCATTGCGCCTTCGATATCCGCGGCGTTCAGGTCCGTCATCTTGGCTTCGGCGATCGACTTGATCTGAGCCGTGGTCAGCTTGCCGGCGGTAGCGCCCTTGCCGGGCGTCTTGGAACCGGACTGAATCTTCGCTTCTTTCTTGAGGAAGTAGCTGACAGGCGGCTGCTTCATCGCGAAGGTAAAGGACTTGTCCTGGTAATAGGTGATGATGACCGGAATCGGCATACCCTTTTCCA
>NZ_JBNDHS010000577.1:0-250 GCF_056755095.1 Rhizobium sp. SVR5-9E
GTCTGGAAGAGGCCGAAACCGACGCCGCAGAGCGCCATACGCCAGGTAATGTCGAGATCGCTGGGGAGGGACGGCAGGGCGGCCAGGAGCAGAAGCCCTGCAGCAGGGAGCGTCAGGCCGATGCTGCCAAGCACGGAAGCCGGATAGCGTGTCGAAAGACGTCCGGCGACGGGGGCGGTAGATACACCCAGTACTGGCCGGGGTGTTATCAGCATTCCCGTCGCTACCGCCGAACGATGGAGCACCGTCT
>NZ_JBNDHS010000578.1:0-250 GCF_056755095.1 Rhizobium sp. SVR5-9E
AGTCGTCGGCAGCGTCAGATGTGTATAAGAGACAGGTGTACGTATGGGCGGCCGGGGCGCGATTTCCGGAATGGCGAATTTGCGCCGCTCGAGGTGCGGGCGATGGCGGTCGAGGGCAAGGACGATGCGCGCGTTGAGCGCTTTGTCGCCTGTCTCTTATACACATCTCCGAGCCCACGAGACTACGCTGCATCTGGGGTGGCGTGTTCTTTTTGGGGAGGGGGGGGGGGGGGGGGGGGGGGGGGGGGGG
>NZ_JBNDHS010000579.1:0-250 GCF_056755095.1 Rhizobium sp. SVR5-9E
GTTCCAGGCCGCGCCCGACGCCATCGAGGTGCTGGTGCATCCGCAGAGCCTGGTCCACTCGCTGGTCGAATACGTCGACGGCTCGGTGCTGGCCCAGCTCGGCAACCCCGACATGCGCACCGCCATCGCCCATGCGCTGGCCTGGCCGGAGCGGGTCGAATCCGGCGTGCCGCCGCTGGACCTGGCCGCCCACGGCACGCTGCAGTTCGAGGCGCCGGACCTGGCCACCTTCCGCTGCCTGGCCCTGGCC
>NZ_JBNDHS010000580.1:0-250 GCF_056755095.1 Rhizobium sp. SVR5-9E
CGTAACGTACCCTCCCAGAAATTTATTGTAATTTTTGAAGACTATGCATCCTTTTGAAAAGCCCTGCGGGCCGAGCATGTAACGGTGCGCAAGCAAGCCGTCGAGGCGGTAGATGTCGACGCTGCCCACGGGGATGAGGCGCAGCGCGTGGACGCCGTGAAAAAGCTGCTCGCGCAATACGAGATCATAGACGTTTGGTGGTGTAGGCCCGCGATTTTTTTTCGTCCGCCTCATCGGGATCGGCCAACAT
>NZ_JBNDHS010000581.1:0-250 GCF_056755095.1 Rhizobium sp. SVR5-9E
CTAAAACAGTTTGCGATTATCTTATAGTGGGTTTGCAGATTGATCCTTCGCATGATCGTCCTAATAAAAATAAGCCTACTCAAACTATCGTTGAAAGATATATTCAATTAAAAGCAGTAAATGCTGTAGATGAAATTATCCCTTATTATACGGAGCAGGATCTGGAAGATATTCTAAAGTCTTTTGTGATTGATGTGAGAATTATCGGTGACGATTATCTTGACCGTGATTTTACAGGGAAAAAATACTG
>NZ_JBNDHS010000582.1:0-250 GCF_056755095.1 Rhizobium sp. SVR5-9E
ATCCATTACAGGGCACCCGCTCGGATATGAACTGGCAGGACGTGACGGGCAAGCAGGCCTTAACCGTCGCCCACTGGCAGGTTCTGGGCCAGTTCCGAGCCCGTCATCCCGCAATAGGTGAAGGCAAACAAACCACGCTGTCGCTGAAAGAAGGCTACGGCTTCGTTCGCGAGCACAATGGCGATAAGGTCATGGTGGTGTGGGCGGGTAATCAATAACGACGCAAACCGGTTCCCTCTCCCCCTCCGGG
>NZ_JBNDHS010000583.1:0-249 GCF_056755095.1 Rhizobium sp. SVR5-9E
ACACTCGACTAGTCGTCGGCAGCGTCAGATGTGTATAAGAGACAGCCGTCGGCGGGATGTTCTTGGCCGCCCGCCGCATGGCATTGATGCTTTCGAGCAGCATGAGCCCGCCGACAGCGCCAAGGAAGATGACGTAGAGCAGCGAGACTGTCTCTTATACACATCTCCGAGCCCACGAGACTACGCTGCATCTGGGGGGGTGGTTTCTGGTTGGGGAGGGGGGGGGGGGGGGGGGGGGGGGGGGGGGGG
>NZ_JBNDHS010000584.1:0-249 GCF_056755095.1 Rhizobium sp. SVR5-9E
CGACTAGTCGTCGGCAGCGTCAGATGTGTATAAGAGACAGGTCGTGAAAGAACAGATACCATTTACCTTTAAATTCGACAATACTGTGATGGGTCGTCCAGCCGACAACCGGTGTTAATATTTCACCCTGAAAAGTAAAAGGACCATAAGGATTATCGCCGGTTGCATAGCAAAGTAAATGGGTATCACCTGTTGAATATGAAAAATAATATTTGTCGTTGTATTTGTGCATCCATGAGGCTTCAAAGA
>NZ_JBNDHS010000585.1:0-249 GCF_056755095.1 Rhizobium sp. SVR5-9E
CCATGCGCTTCGACGATCGAACGGCAGATCGACAGACCGAGACCCATGCAGCCATGCTTGGTCGTGTAGAAGGGACTGAAAATCCGTTCGAGCAGCTCGGGTCCGAGGCCGGGGCCTGTATCAGCCACGGCCACGCACAGGCAGTTGGCGCCCTCCCTCATCGTCCGAACTCGCAGCTCGCGTGAACCGTCGATCATGGTGCCCATGGCTTCAGTAGCGTTGATGACCAGGCTCAGGATCACCTGCTGC
>NZ_JBNDHS010000586.1:0-249 GCF_056755095.1 Rhizobium sp. SVR5-9E
CGCCAATCTCGATGCAAAGCTCCGGCTGGAGATGCGCTCGGAAATCCGCCGCATCCAGCGCGAGGCGGGCATCACAGCAATCCTGGTCACCCACGATCAGGTAGAGGCCATGAGCATGTGCGACCGCATCGCCATCATGAAGGAAGGCGAGATCATACAGATCGCAACACCGGCAGAGATGTACAACGACCCGCACCTGTCTCTTATACACATCTGACGCTGCCGACGACTAGTCGAGTGTAGATCTCG
>NZ_JBNDHS010000587.1:0-249 GCF_056755095.1 Rhizobium sp. SVR5-9E
GGGTCAGCGTTACGGCATCATTCGCCTGGTTTTTCTGAAGTTCTCCTAACTTTACCCGTTCTTTGGTTTTATACAGATTATCGATGTTATAACTTAGGGAAATTCCGGTTTGCCATCCTCCCGAATACATATCGATTACAGGATTTCTCGTCGTGATAGGTCTTTGCAAAGTATATCCTCCGAAGCCTGAAACCGTAGGCATCTTATCGGTTTTAATAATTTCGATATTCTTATCGGCCACATTAACAT
>NZ_JBNDHS010000588.1:0-249 GCF_056755095.1 Rhizobium sp. SVR5-9E
GAAGAAGGTTTTAATTTACACTTTCCAAAGCTGGGTCCGGAAGGGTTAAACTGAAGATCATCTTCGGTAACGGCCAGAAAATCTGCGTTCCCGTCTGAATCATTCCAGAAGTGATGCTGATGAGAGGTAACTTTATACTGAGGAAACTGATCACCCTGGTTACACTGGGCTTTACCTTTCTGTACGACAAAGTGTTTGCCGTCATGGGGAGATGATTACTGTGACATAATATTTTGGTTTGGGTAGTAT
>NZ_JBNDHS010000589.1:0-248 GCF_056755095.1 Rhizobium sp. SVR5-9E
CGCGATCCCAACGGCTAGAACAATGAAAGCATCGCAAGGTTCCGGTGCGGTAGCGTACCGATCGCAATCGGCTCATATGACGTTGAACAGCGCGGCCAAACTCCCGATGACTTCGGCAAATAGCTTGCTTTACTCAGGCGGTGGGCCGTCATCCCCCCGGCTGCGAAGCCTAGCCTCACGTAACCTCGCGGTCTTGGCTTCGCGTTGAAGGCGTTCCGTTTCGAGAATGGTTTTGGCAACTTTATTGG
>NZ_JBNDHS010000590.1:0-248 GCF_056755095.1 Rhizobium sp. SVR5-9E
GTTATCACCCCGCGGAACATTGGCAAACACATTAGATTCCTGCCAGTTGATGCCATCCGTAGAATATTGGTAAGGAGCCTGTCCTCCCGAAGCATTTACGGTTACTGTATTATTGGCAATATCCACGGAAGAAATTACGGGCTGCTCGGATGCGTATATAGCTACCGTTTGCCGTGTTATACAACTGCCTGTTTTCAATTTCACCCAGTAAGTTCCTACACCTACATTAGATATTGTCTGTGTAGTGG
>NZ_JBNDHS010000591.1:0-248 GCF_056755095.1 Rhizobium sp. SVR5-9E
GACAGACATTTAGAGATGATAGTTGATGAAATCAGTGCTGCCGGCGGTGAAGCTGTCTTTCTGAAGGCAGATGTTAAGAAAAAAAACGATTTGATTCAGCTTGTAAATAAGGCTATGGAAACATACGGAAAATTAGACGTCATCGTCAACAATGCAGGCATCAGCCAATTGAGCCGAATTGATGAATTGGACGTTGACGGTTGGGAAGAAATGACCGATATTACTCTCAAAGGCGTTTTATATGGAAT
>NZ_JBNDHS010000592.1:0-248 GCF_056755095.1 Rhizobium sp. SVR5-9E
AGCGTGAACAGCTCATCCGGAGTGGTCTCGTCCTTCTTTATCGCCAGCACAGTTTCCAGATGCGGCAGCAACTCATCCGATCCGCACAGCATGCAGGAAACGTTGTCACAGAGCTGCAGGTGGAACATGCCCACCGGTTCGGTATGGAAGAGCGTGTAAAAGGTCGCCAGCTCGTACACCCAGATCCGCTCTACGCCGAGGACGTCGGCGACCTCTTCCAACACCGGGCCAGGCAGATAACCATGTTC
>NZ_JBNDHS010000593.1:0-248 GCF_056755095.1 Rhizobium sp. SVR5-9E
GTCCAATCGTCATCGAACTCATGCTGCACCGCTCCTCGGCCGCAACGATCGGCCCATCAAGATTTCCAGCCGATTAGATCAAAGCCGCCGTCTCAGGTCCAAAGACCCATGCCCAATCCGGCTTGGGAAATTTGCCCGAACTGCGATCGTGCAGAACCCTGCGATTGGCAAGGCGCGGCGGCGTTGTTAGGCTGACCTTATCAAACGTTGAGGGTGATCGCATGCGCCTCGTGCTTCAGCTCGTCGCC
>NZ_JBNDHS010000594.1:0-248 GCF_056755095.1 Rhizobium sp. SVR5-9E
CCCTATGGCGATTCTGATGATCGTCATGATGGGAAAAATGTATCCCAATAAAAAGTACAACAGCATTATAATTGTGATTTCAGCCTTGATTTTTGCAGTCGCTTTGACTGGTATTAGAAAGCAGATACCCATCGGCGAGGAACAATACCTCAAAGCGATGATCCCTCACCATTCATCTGCGATCATGACCAGTAAAAATGCAGACATCAAAGATCCCGAGGTCAGAAAATTGGCTGACAGCATCATTC
>NZ_JBNDHS010000595.1:0-247 GCF_056755095.1 Rhizobium sp. SVR5-9E
TGTATAAGAGACAGGTTCAGAATGACAGCTGAGTATAAGGAACCGCAAATAGTTATAAAGTGGCGGGGCCTGAGGCCACTCGAAGGCCAACTTTACACTGGAAGGACTGGTGGCTTCGAGTTTCCTCAGCCACCATGGAGTTGTAGTGGATGAATCACGCAAGACTGACGAGTTTATCGAAGAGTAACGTCATTCCTTTCGTAGCCGTTTCTTTCATGACAACGGCTCTGTGTCCGTACCCAAACCC
>NZ_JBNDHS010000596.1:0-247 GCF_056755095.1 Rhizobium sp. SVR5-9E
GAAATGGGGCCTGGTCATCGCATTGCTTGCCACTCTCGCCGGCGCCCATAGACTTGGTTGGACACGCCGGCAGGTCGAGGCGCGCGACGAGGCGCGTGCCCATCTGGTCGAAAGGGACAGCCTGACGAATGCTTACTCCCGCTATCGCGTCATGGAGCTTCTTGAAGAGAAGCTAAAACGAATCCGCAGCCAACAGGTGGCCGGCCGGGCGCCGGGCGAATTCACGTTGATGCTGATCGATGTTGAT
>NZ_JBNDHS010000597.1:0-247 GCF_056755095.1 Rhizobium sp. SVR5-9E
CCCCCCCCCCCCCCCCCCCCCCCCCCCCCCCCAACCAAAACCCACCCCCCTAAATGCAGCGTAGTCTCGTGGGCTCGGAGATGTGTATAAGAGACAGGCGGTCAACGGGGCCGTCAAGCCGCCTTCGGCCTTCGCGTGCGATCATGCAACGGGGATCGTGACGTTGACCGCAACAACAACGGTCCCGGCCACCGGCTTGGCAATCTGCCGCACAGCTGTCTCTTATACACATCTGACGCTGCCGACG
>NZ_JBNDHS010000598.1:0-247 GCF_056755095.1 Rhizobium sp. SVR5-9E
TCGCCTGACCGTATTTCTGCGTGTCGCTTACGCTGAAGCTGAAACCGTTGCCTTTCAGTTCGCCTTTATCGCCAACCTGGCCGCCGGATTCCGCGTAGAACGGCGTTTTGTCCAGAATGACAACCGCATCCTGACCCGCGTTGATGCTGTCTACGGCTTTACCGTCAACAAACAGGGCGGTCACTTTGCCAGTCAGTTCCAGATTTTCGTAGCCTTTGAATTCTGATGCGCCATCAACGCGGATCAT
>NZ_JBNDHS010000599.1:0-247 GCF_056755095.1 Rhizobium sp. SVR5-9E
CTTTACAACCGTATTTGTTGTCAAATTTAGGTTTAGTTACCGAATCATCAACGTTGATGGCAGGCATTACCAAAGCTCCGTTTTCCATTCTTTCATACAGTCTGTGAACACCTGTTGTTGTTTCTTCAGAAAGCCCTTTGATATCTTTTGTTAATCCAGGATATTTATCAAAAACCATGTTGGTTAAATCTCCACCGTCATCAAGGCTCATATTCAACGGTTTTCTGTCTTCACCAAAGAATAAGGT
>NZ_JBNDHS010000600.1:0-247 GCF_056755095.1 Rhizobium sp. SVR5-9E
ATTATCGAATATCAGGACTTTGGTTGATGGTTGTTGGTTATTGGTTGTTGGTTGATGGTTGTCGGTTGATGATATTGTATGTTTCATTTATTTTTTTTCGTTTTGTTAATAATTCTCCGCCAGCTTCTCTGCTTTCTCCACTGCTTTTTTCAATGCATTCAGCTTGTTGTTTACTTCCTGTAATTCGCTTTCAGGGTTTGATTTTGCGACTAATCCTGCGCCGGCCTGATAGTATAGAGTATTGTTT
>NZ_JBNDHS010000601.1:0-247 GCF_056755095.1 Rhizobium sp. SVR5-9E
GGCTGGAAGTTCTGAAAGAGATGTTGGTTCAGGCCTACAAAGTATTAAAACCGGAAGGCAGACTGGTCGTAGTTTCTTATCATTCTCTGGAAGACAGGCTGGTAAAAAGATTTTTAAAGAACGGAATGTTTGAAGGGGAACCCGAAAGAGACATTTACGGAAATGATAAAAAAGCGTTTGAGCTGGTGAAGAGCAAAGCAATCATTCCCGATGATAAGGAAATTGAAGAAAACTCAAGGGCCAGAAG
>NZ_JBNDHS010000602.1:0-247 GCF_056755095.1 Rhizobium sp. SVR5-9E
TGCATGTTAGAAGATCTCAAACGTCAGGTACTTGAAGCCAACCTGGCGCTGCCCAAACACAATCTGGTGACGCTGACCTGGGGCAACGTCAGCGCCGTTGACCGCGAGCACGGCGTCTTCGTGATAAAGCCGTCAGGGGTGGATTACACGGTAATGACCGCAGAAGATATGGTTGTCGTCAGCATCGCCACGGGCGAAGTGGTGGAAGGAAAGAAAAAACCCTCCTCCGACACGCCAACGCATCGCC
>NZ_JBNDHS010000603.1:0-247 GCF_056755095.1 Rhizobium sp. SVR5-9E
GAAGAGCAGGCAGTACAAATCCGGAATTTCATCCACCTATATGCGTCTGCCGGAGCTGTATCGTTATCTGGTGAATGAAACGGCAGAGCATTCACACAATGCGCGTATCGACGCCGCAATGACCGAAATTTGCTTTTTCGAAATCGTGCGCCGAAATCAGATGTCTGAGAAAGACCTTGAAGAAAAGCATCACCTGATAGCCACAAAGCTGCACTTTCCCGTTTTAAAACTTACGTAAGCCTATGGA
>NZ_JBNDHS010000604.1:0-247 GCF_056755095.1 Rhizobium sp. SVR5-9E
CTTCGCACCCGCGCAACTGGATACGGTGTGCGCCAGCCTCACCGCCTACGCGGATGCACTGCGTGCGCATCGCCTCGGCGTTGCGTCGGCGCAGGAAGAAATCCGCATCTAGACCGGCTACGCGCCCGGCGTGATCGGCGAAGTCGCCACGCTGCACATGGCCTATTACGCATCCGCGGTGGGTTTCGGCCAGGTGTTCTAGAGCCGCGTGGCGGCGGCGGTGGCGGATGTCACTTCGCGCCTGGAC
>NZ_JBNDHS010000605.1:0-246 GCF_056755095.1 Rhizobium sp. SVR5-9E
GGGTTTGGATTCACCGGTTCCGATCTTAGAGACCGTCTTATTAGTGGAAAGAGCAAAGCTGATCGGCAAACCGGTATTTTTTGTTACGGCGTCGACGATCTCATTGGTCCACTGAAAGCAGCCGAAGAACTTGTCCATTCCCGAAAGATCAAGATAAAATTCATCAATGCTTGCCTTTTCCAACACCGGTACTCTTTCCTGAATGACCTCGGTCACCAGATGGGACATATTAGAATAGTGTTCCAT
>NZ_JBNDHS010000606.1:0-246 GCF_056755095.1 Rhizobium sp. SVR5-9E
GGTGGTCGGACTTGCGGGCCTGGTCGGCTTCGCAATCCTGTTTTTTCTCCGGGTCGACAAGGAAGAGCGTATGACGCTGGAAATTTTCGGGACCCGGTACCGCGACTATATGGAGAGGACCAAGCGCCTTATTCCGTATCTTTAATAAGGGGGGAATGATGCGAGGCCGAACCATCAAGCTTTCGGCGGCGCGACGCATTGTCGGAGATCTGATGAGGTTCTCGATCGGCGTGCCACGGGTCACCG
>NZ_JBNDHS010000607.1:0-215 GCF_056755095.1 Rhizobium sp. SVR5-9E
GACTAGTCGTCGGCAGCGTCAGATGTGTATAAGAGACAGGTCCCTCAGCCACGACCAGCGGCATGCTCGGCGTGACCATCTTCGGTCTCCTCCTGACACCCGTCTTCTATGTCCTGCTCCTGTCTCTTATACACATCTCCGAGCCCACGAGACTACGCTGCATGTGGTGGGGCGTTGTTTTGTGTGGGAGGGGGGGGGGGGGGGGGGGGGGGGGG
>NZ_JBNDHS010000608.1:0-246 GCF_056755095.1 Rhizobium sp. SVR5-9E
CCCCCCCCCCCCCCCCCCCCCCCCCCCCCCAAACCAGAAAACACCACCCCAGATGCAGCGTAGTCTCGTGGGCTCGGAGATGTGTATAAGAGACAGGCCTCATACTCGCCGGTCAGGCGTGCGATCGGCGTGACGTCCTTCAGTGTGATGGGCGACTTGTTGGTCAGGATTGCGCCGACCATGACGTAGCCGCCGACGATCAGTGCATTCGCTGTCTCTTATACACATCTGACGCTGCCGACGACT
>NZ_JBNDHS010000609.1:0-246 GCF_056755095.1 Rhizobium sp. SVR5-9E
TACCTTAACTATGCTTAGCTAATGTTTTTCAAGGAGGTAAACCGTGAACATCATCGCCATTATGGGGCCGCACGGCGTCTTTTATAAAGACGAGCCCATTAAGGAGCTGGAGCACGCCCTTCAGTCCCGCGGGTACCAGCTGATTTGGCCGCACAATAGCGCCGACCTGCTGAAATTTATCGAGCACAACCCTCGCATCTGTGGCGTGATCTTCGACTGGGACGAGTACGACATGGAGTTGTGCAG
>NZ_JBNDHS010000610.1:0-246 GCF_056755095.1 Rhizobium sp. SVR5-9E
TTACGGAACTGGCGGACAAACTGCAGGTCTCAGCGGACACCATCCGCCGGGATCTGACCGATCTCGAGAAACAGGGGCTGGCGCAAAAGAACCACGGCGGGGCAATTGCCCTGAATCTGTCGGCCATGAATCGTCAGGGGCGCAATACACTGCTGCCGGAAACCAAACAACGTCTTGGTAAACAGGTGGCGCAGGCTGTTCCGCCAGGTTCGACGCTGTTTCTGGATGCGGGGAGCACGGTAATGG
>NZ_JBNDHS010000611.1:0-246 GCF_056755095.1 Rhizobium sp. SVR5-9E
GTCATTAAGTGTCGGGTGGCGAATAAACACAGCAACAACGTTGCCCTGCGCAACGGTTTTACGCTGGAAGGGTGCCTGCGGGAAGCAGAGTTCCTGAATGGCCGTTTTGACGATGTGAATATCTACGGCAAAATTTACCCGCTATAACGCCCCCAACAGAGGCGTACGGGTGATGCGCTGGTCGCCGTTAATCACCTTTTCTCCGCGCAGGTGGATGTTATCACCGGCAAAAGCCTCAATCACCGC
>NZ_JBNDHS010000612.1:0-246 GCF_056755095.1 Rhizobium sp. SVR5-9E
GTACTGCGATACAATCTTCGTTGCCATTAAAGAAGGAAACGGAATTGAAGTAAGTGACAACGGTAGAGGTATTCCCGTAGATCTCCATGAAAAAGAACAAAAATCTGCTCTTGAGGTTGTCATGACAAAAATCGGAGCCGGAGGTAAATTCGACAAAGATTCTTACAAGGTTTCGGGAGGTCTGCATGGAGTTGGGGTATCATGTGTGAATGCACTTTCCAACGAAATGGTAACCACCGTTTACAG
>NZ_JBNDHS010000613.1:0-246 GCF_056755095.1 Rhizobium sp. SVR5-9E
CTTTATATTTTATGCGCAAGCTGATTTCCTGGTTGCTGAATGGAACTTCATTGAATTTTCCTGAGATTAATGATCCTTTCCCTACCTGGATAAAAACGTAGCCTTCGTTGTTGGTATTGATCTGCTGTGTTTCGGAATACCATACTTTATCTTTCGTGAAGAGCTCTACCTCAACATTGAGCTTTTCATTCTTCACAGGCTGATGCCCGTTGTCAAAAATCTGAGACCGGAAGATCATGCTGTTAT
>NZ_JBNDHS010000614.1:0-246 GCF_056755095.1 Rhizobium sp. SVR5-9E
GCAGATCCCAGGGTCAACATTAGCCCAAAGAACACACTGATACCTTTAAAGGCCAGTGAATTGGCCCCGGGTAAAAACGGGTATGCCGCGGACAGAGCAAATAACCACACCACCACAGAAATTAACTTCCGCGTCGCGCCGACGGTTTCAGGATGGATCCCGGGAAGGTGTAAACGCCCTGCTTCTACCTGATTTAACAAGACTTTAAGGAGTTTTAGAATGAAGGCTGTGATAAGAAAAATAATC
>NZ_JBNDHS010000615.1:0-246 GCF_056755095.1 Rhizobium sp. SVR5-9E
TTCTTGGCGATGTACGCCAAACTAACAATCGCGCTAGGAGCCGCCATCAATCATGTCTAGCAGGAGTGCTTTCGCGTTCGTCCTGACACTAACTTTGTCCTCTTGCGCGTCGATGAACCCGTATACCGAAGCGAGCATGCATATGCTTCAGCACTACCATGCGACGTTCTGTTGGGCTCCCGCGGGCGCCAAAAATAGCGTCGAATCGTGTCGGAACGAAGCAGCGTCGCCCACTTTTAATGAATG
>NZ_JBNDHS010000616.1:0-246 GCF_056755095.1 Rhizobium sp. SVR5-9E
TACCGGTACAGTGCAGACGCGCCGCTTCCAGCGCTTTTTCCAGTGCGTCCGGCGTGTGGGCATAATCGACCACCACGGTCGGTTTGCCCGGTGCGCTGAACACTTCCATACGGCCACATACCGGCTGCAAACGCTCAGCCGTTTCCAGCAGCGCGTTCATCGGATAACCCAGCGCCAGCAGCGTCGCCAGCGCCAGCAGCAGGTTGCTGACGTTAAACGCGCCCATCAGACGGCTTTCAATTTCAC
>NZ_JBNDHS010000617.1:0-246 GCF_056755095.1 Rhizobium sp. SVR5-9E
ATCCCGTTCAGTCACGAAAAATAACAGTTCGGTAAAAAATTATTTTTAATATTTTTATTATAGGCTATTTTTGAACCAAGAAGATCAATAATGAAACGCAGGAATATTATTACTCTGTGCTGGATATCGCTGGCAACGTCTTTGTTCTTCTTTTTTGTTTTTACAGACGAGAAAACGGTAGAAAACTTCATGCTTACCATCGCCATATCATCGATGTACTCTTTTGTTCTGGGTGCTGGAAACGGC
>NZ_JBNDHS010000618.1:0-245 GCF_056755095.1 Rhizobium sp. SVR5-9E
CTTCTGTCGGGAATTGAAGTGTATTTGCTGAAATTTTGGGGTTCAACGCCTGCTTCAATCTCTTTAATGATTGCTGCCGGATCTTCTGTTCTCGGGTTGTCTGAAGTGATAATGGACAATGTTGATTTTTTCGTGGCAATATTTCCCATTTCAGGTCTTTTCGAGTGATCTCTGTCACCTCCGCAACCAAACACGGTGATCAGTCTTTCGTTTTTTGTTCTGATATCATTGATGCTGTCCAGGAT
>NZ_JBNDHS010000619.1:0-245 GCF_056755095.1 Rhizobium sp. SVR5-9E
ACACTCGACTAGTCGTCGGCAGCGTCAGATGTGTATAAGAGACAGCTCGGGCACAGCCCCAAGGGCAAGCGCGTCGGTATTCTCGGTCTCGGCCAGAGTAAGCGCGATACCAAGATCGGCGACATCGTCGGTGAGCACGCCCGGGGCTGTCTCTTATACACATCTCCGAGCCCACGAGACTACGCTGCATCTGGGAGGGCGGTTTCTGGTTGAGAGAGGGGGGGGGGGGGGGGGGGGGGGGGGGG
>NZ_JBNDHS010000620.1:0-245 GCF_056755095.1 Rhizobium sp. SVR5-9E
GTATCAAATCCTTTTTCCTGTAAAGAATATGCTTTTAATTTATTGATGATTCCGATATTTCTTCCTTCCTGTCGAAGGTAGATGATAACTCCTCCATTTTCATGGATATATTTCATGGCAGCATCGAGTTGCTGGCCACATTCACATTTTTTTGAATGGAAAACTTCTCCGGTAATACATTCTGAATGGAAACGCACATTTACAGGCTTTGAAAAATCTGTTTTTTCTGCGACAATTGCCATATG
>NZ_JBNDHS010000621.1:0-245 GCF_056755095.1 Rhizobium sp. SVR5-9E
TCTCCTGACCCACATAGTGTGACCAGCCGCCGCCGCTTTGACCCACGCAGCCGCAGAACACCAGCATGTTGATCATCCCACGGTAGTTCATGTCCATGTGGTACCAGTGGTTCACCCCGGCACCGAGGATAATCATCGACCGGCCGTGCGTTTTGTGCGCCGTGTCGGCAAACTCACGGGCAATTTTCTCTATCAGGTAAGCCGGGACGCCGGTGATCTGTTCGCCCCAGGCGGGAGTGTAAGCT
>NZ_JBNDHS010000622.1:0-245 GCF_056755095.1 Rhizobium sp. SVR5-9E
CGCCAAAGGTCGCGTCGTCAGCCGCGATCGCAAAGTCGCAGGCAATGACCGGCGTGAAACCACCGCCGAAACAGTAGACGTGAACCATGGCAATGGTCGGCTTGGGGAAGTTCGAGAGCTTGTCCCAGCGCAAGGAATGGGCCGCACGACGGGCGCGGGCGCGGGACTTCGGATCGTTTTCGGTTCCGCGGAAATACAGCTTCAGACCCTGCCCGACACAGGAGTCGCCGCCCGCTCCCGACAGG
>NZ_JBNDHS010000623.1:0-245 GCF_056755095.1 Rhizobium sp. SVR5-9E
CGCCAAAGACCTACACGAAATCATTACCCAACTCGGCCTTCAAAATGTTATCCTTTTCGGATTCTCAATGGGTGGCGGTGAAGTAGTACGCTATCTTACCAATTACGGGACCCAGAATGTAGATAAGATTGCCTTAATTTCATCCATCATTCCTATCGTTAAGCAAAAAGAAGATAATCCCGATGGTGTTCCTCAGGAAAAGCTTGATGAAATCATGCAGGCCCTGAAAACAGACAGAATCACCT
>NZ_JBNDHS010000624.1:0-245 GCF_056755095.1 Rhizobium sp. SVR5-9E
CTTGATCTCAATACACAGGAGTCTGGCTCAAACCTTGTCTTTAACACGATCACATTCGATTCATTTAAGGTTAATATCATTGAAAGATATACCGGAAAAATGAATTTTAATCCCAAATTATGTGAGGTTATATTTAAAGTGAGAACACTTGATGACGAACTTATTCAAAGAAGAGACGGAAATCTGAGAGTAAAAATAAAAGATGACAAATTCGAAACGTATCAGGAATTATCAAAAGTATTAAG
>NZ_JBNDHS010000625.1:0-245 GCF_056755095.1 Rhizobium sp. SVR5-9E
ATACAGCATGGCTACATCTACTTTCCTTTCATCCATGGAATTGTAATGCACAATACCATATTCAGAATTGAAGGGCGACAGCTGTACCAAATCTTCAAGAACCTTCCTGCCGGATACTTCCGAAAGACCAATAATAAAGGGAAGCATTCCATTTTTTTCCTGCATCAGCTGAAAAACATGGGCTATTTTGAAGAGTTTGTTTTTATATTTTCGTTCATCCCAGTTCCTCAGCCCTGAATTTGTAG
>NZ_JBNDHS010000626.1:0-244 GCF_056755095.1 Rhizobium sp. SVR5-9E
CACTCGACTAGTCGTCGGCAGCGTCAGATGTGTATAAGAGACAGATACGTTAATGTGCCTGTGTCAGAACTTGCCCTAAAACCAGCCGGCATTGACCATATCCATGCAGCCGGAGCTCCGATGTCACTTCTTACCGCTTGGCAGTTTATGATCGAGGTTGGTCACGATGAGCAAAATCCCCTTCAACCGAATAAACACATGCCGGTTCCTCTCGAAGGGAAAACCGTACTGATCAATGGAGCAG
>NZ_JBNDHS010000627.1:0-244 GCF_056755095.1 Rhizobium sp. SVR5-9E
CCCCCCCCCCCCCCCCCCCCCCCCCTCCCAAACAGAACCCGCCACACCAGATGCAGCGTAGTCTCGTGGGCTCGGAGATGTGTATAAGAGACAGGCCAAGCAGGTTGTAAACATCGGCCTGCTGGGTATCCTCCGCAAGGCCGCCCGCGAGTATCTGGGCGAGCTTTATGTCGAAACCGGCGATATGGCCCTGTCTCTTCTACACATCTGACGCTGCCGACGACTAGTCGAGTGTAGATCTCGG
>NZ_JBNDHS010000628.1:0-244 GCF_056755095.1 Rhizobium sp. SVR5-9E
GCTCAGGAGGCTCTGCGCAATACCATCGAGGAAGGGAATCTCCCGAAATGGACCATGTACATTCAGGTGATGACCGAAGAGCAGGCGAGAGATTTCAGATGGAATCCTTTTGATATTACAAAAGTTTGGTTCCAAGGAGATTTTCCTTTAATTGAAGTGGGAGAAATGGAATTGAATGAAGTTCCCGTCAATTACTTCGCTCATGTAGAGCAATCTACTTTTTCTCCAAGCAACCTGATCAACG
>NZ_JBNDHS010000629.1:0-244 GCF_056755095.1 Rhizobium sp. SVR5-9E
TTCAAGCACCGTGTAGGCGCGAAGTCGGCGGCGCCTTTCGTCATAGGTGTACAGATAGCCCGGTCGCAACGCCCGCAACGTGTATTTGGCTGTCGCAACCGATTGTGGCGCGCGACTATCGATCTTGAAATTACCGGACAATCCCGGTGCCTTGGCCGCGCCACGCGGGCATGCAACTGCGTACCGTACAGGATAAAACAGCAGCGACTTGCGATCACACAACGGACAACTAGCGGTCATGATT
>NZ_JBNDHS010000630.1:0-244 GCF_056755095.1 Rhizobium sp. SVR5-9E
CCGCCGAACTTCAGCTCCTTGTCGATGGAGTTCGAGAGGATGCGGCGAAGCGCAGGCGGCTTGGTGGCGACCGTTCCACTCACCCTACTGATGACGGAGACTGGCTTTCCCGTATCCTGGTAGTCGTAGCAAAGGCTCTCAATGAAGGATGCGAGATCAATGCGCTAGAGCTTCTCGCCATTTCCATCCGCGCTTCGCGCATAGGCGATCCCGTCCTGAACGAGGCGCTCGATCTCGGAGATTT
>NZ_JBNDHS010000631.1:0-244 GCF_056755095.1 Rhizobium sp. SVR5-9E
GCATATTCTTTCCACATGCAGAACCTGCTCCGTGCGCGGGATAAACCGTAATGCTGTCGTCAAGCGGCATAATCTTAGTCTGCAGACTGTCGTATAGAATTCCGGCAAGATCTTCCTGGCTTAGGTTAGTGGCTTTCTGGGCAAGATCCGGTCTTCCTACGTCTCCTAAAAATAGGGTATCGCCGGTAAAAATAGCTGTTTCCACACCGTTTTCGTCAATCAGAAGATAGGTGGTGCTTTCCAT
>NZ_JBNDHS010000632.1:0-244 GCF_056755095.1 Rhizobium sp. SVR5-9E
GGAAACGGTGACGGAAAAGGAACGGCAGCCATCGGAAACCTGATCAGAGGACGAGGAACAAAAGCCGGTAGCCAAGGAGACGGAAATGGAATCGGAAACGCCGGAGATCCTTTAGGCGGCGATGGAAATGGAGACAGCAAAGTGGGGATCGACAGAAAATTGGTTGGTTTCATTCCCGGAACTATGGGTAGAGGAGGAGCACAACCTTCCAACAGCTGTACCGCAAGCGGAACCATTACTATTG
>NZ_JBNDHS010000633.1:0-244 GCF_056755095.1 Rhizobium sp. SVR5-9E
GTCTGGATCTTGTGCGTGGCGTTCCAGGCGTGAAGCTGACGCTGCTGCATCAGCGGGTGCAGCTCAATCTGGTTGATAACTGGCGCGACACCCGTCTCGTCAATCAGGCGCTGCAGGTGGTGAACCTGGAAATTACGCACGCCGATGCTTTTCACCAGCCCTGCCTGCTGCAGCTCAATCATCCCTTTCCAGGCGTCAACATAGTGATCGATAGCCGGGACTGGCCAGTGCATCAGATAGAGAT
>NZ_JBNDHS010000634.1:0-244 GCF_056755095.1 Rhizobium sp. SVR5-9E
TTCTCGAACTCGCCCGACTACGAGGAGATCTCCCGCGACCGCAAGGCGGGCGCAGAGGCCACCGTGCTGCTCGTCAAGGGTTTCGCGCCCGCCGGCTAGCGCTTCACCAGAACGGGCCGTCGCCGAACACGAAGGGTGCAGGCACGCCGTAGGGATAGGGACGGTAGTGCGCGGGCCGCGCGTAGTAGCGGGGATCGCGGCGCACGAGGGGCGGCACGACGTAGGTTCGCGCGGGCCGTCGCAT
>NZ_JBNDHS010000635.1:0-243 GCF_056755095.1 Rhizobium sp. SVR5-9E
ATGCTGCCAGGGTCAGCGAGAACCCAAGCTTCAGGTATGTCTGCGCCATGGTAGTCAATTTCTCCTTCATCTGGGGCCTGGCCCTCCGCCCATCATCACTGCGTCACGGCACACGCTCGTCCCTGCGACTGTCTCTTATACACATCTCCGAGCCCACGAGACTACGCTGCATCTAGGGTGCCGGCTTTTGTTTGGAAAAGGGGGGGGGGGGGGGGGGGGGGGGGGGGGGGGGGGGGGGGGGGG
>NZ_JBNDHS010000636.1:0-243 GCF_056755095.1 Rhizobium sp. SVR5-9E
GGGAGGTGCCACGGTGGTCGGCGCATACCAACATATGGCATGGCTGGACTCCGCAGCAGGGGATGCACGCGTCTATAGCTCTAGGACGCATCGGTCGAGAACTTGTGTATCGTCGTCGACCTTAGCGTTTCGCCCGGCTTCAGCACCGTCGTCGGCAAGGACGGCTTGTTCGGCGAATCCTGGCAGTGCTGCGTCTCGCGGCAGACGCCGTCAGTCTGGCGGTATTGTTGACCGGCCGCGCCG
>NZ_JBNDHS010000637.1:0-243 GCF_056755095.1 Rhizobium sp. SVR5-9E
GGGGGGGGGGGGGAGGGCGGGGGTGATACCACCATGCTTCAGGTTGACAGCGAGCACCCGAATTGCGCCTACATGTGGATGGAGCACTCGCTGTCTACGAAGGTTCAGGGCGACGCCGCCGCTTGGTTCGGCGCCGTCCCATCCGTCCCGTCAGCCTGCAAGGGCAACGAACTGATGAACGATTCCGGCTGCAACACCACCGACTTCGATCACTTCGCCAACTATCTCTTATACACATCTCCG
>NZ_JBNDHS010000638.1:0-243 GCF_056755095.1 Rhizobium sp. SVR5-9E
CCCCCCCCCCTCCCCCCCCCCCCCATTCCAGACACACGGCCCCACCCTAGATGCAGCGTGGTCTCGTGGGCTCGGAGATGTGTATAAGATACAGTCTCCTGCCAGCCCTCGATGCAGATGTGGGCGTTGAGGTCGCTGGCGCGGTGCAGCATGTCTCTTATACACATCTGACGCTGCCGAGGACTAGTCGAGTGTAGAGCTCGGTGGGCGCCGGGTCCGTAAAAAAGGGGGGGGGGGGGGGGG
>NZ_JBNDHS010000639.1:0-243 GCF_056755095.1 Rhizobium sp. SVR5-9E
TACACACTCGCCGCCAGCGCCGGGTTGCTCGTCCAGGCTTCCGGGGCCAGAGAGGTCAACTGTATGGCGCCTGTTGGGCTGAGATCGATAAGCGTATCGTCAAACAGCAGTGCGCTGGCGACGACCCGCTCAAGAGGACATCCTGCAGCCCAGCGTACCGGGGTTGATAAGGTATACCGCTGCAACCCGCTGAACCGGCTACAGAACTTAAGCAGAAAGCCTCTTCCAGTTCCTTCGTAACCC
>NZ_JBNDHS010000640.1:0-243 GCF_056755095.1 Rhizobium sp. SVR5-9E
GAAAAGAAGTGTCCTGAAGCCTAAGCTCATTGCCTTGAAAAATGCTGAATGGACCAAAGGAAAGAAGAATGCTAAGCCTATGGAAGCCAGACCTATAATTTCTGAAATTCCAAGCGATGCCATCAGAAGACCCAACTCAGAAGAGGCCGAGGAATTTAAACGCCTGATCGCATCAACATCACAGGAGCATAAAGATAAAACGGTAAAGCTCTTGAACGCTATGTTCAATGAAGATATTAACAG
>NZ_JBNDHS010000641.1:0-243 GCF_056755095.1 Rhizobium sp. SVR5-9E
GCATGTCGATAAAGCGCAGTGGAAAGGCAAAACCGCATTCAACGATACGGTCATCGATACCGCGCGCTATCAGCGAAATGTCGACATGCTGAAAATCGTGGATAACGATATTCGCTATAAAGCAGACAGCTTTATCTTCAACGTGGCCGGGGCACCGGAAGAGGTCAAACAGTTCAGCGGCATCTCGCGTCCGGAATCCTGGGGGCGCTGGTCTAATGCGCAGCTGGGCAGTGAAGTGAAGAT
>NZ_JBNDHS010000642.1:0-243 GCF_056755095.1 Rhizobium sp. SVR5-9E
TGCCGAGATAGAGTTGCGATGCAGTCACCGGCTCCGCCTTCGCGAGAGCCTGCTGGATCAGACCGTAGAACGGTCCGTACCAGGCATCGATGGCCACGCTCACCTGAACAGAGAAATACGTATTGAAGATAATAAGGACAAAACCGAACACTGACCACATCTGCCAGCGGGGCGGGCTGTAGGGGAACAAGAAGGCGAAAAAGAGCGCGACAAACAAAACAGAGGAGACGCAAAACCACAGGA
>NZ_JBNDHS010000643.1:0-242 GCF_056755095.1 Rhizobium sp. SVR5-9E
GGCCACGGCGATGTCACGACGGCTGTTCAGGCGATGAAGGCCGGGGCGGCGGATTGCCTGGAGGAGCCTTTTGCAGATGCGGTGCTGATCGCGGCCATCAACCGGGCGACGGCTCTGAAGAGAGCCTTCTGCGGGGCCTCCGGCACCGACACTATCGCATCTCGGCTTTGCCAGCTGACGGAGCGCGAACACCAGGTCCTGGCCGGCGTGCTCGACGGCCTGCAGAACAAGATGATCGCCTT
>NZ_JBNDHS010000644.1:0-242 GCF_056755095.1 Rhizobium sp. SVR5-9E
GGCTTATAGTGATAATTAGTAGTTCTAATCGTTTTCTTTACATTTCCTTCTATAATGTAAACCTCCTTAAGTCTTCCGAAGGCATCGTAATCATAGTATTCAGTCTGACCATTCGGTTTCATAATACTCGTTTGCCCTTTATAAAATGGATCATAAGTATAGGTTGTCATGAGTGCACCAACAGGATAAACTCTAACCTCATCTATATGGGCATAATTTGATCCTATTACATAGTTTTGGGC
>NZ_JBNDHS010000645.1:0-242 GCF_056755095.1 Rhizobium sp. SVR5-9E
GCAGCGTAGTCTCGTGGGCTCGGAGATGTGTATAAGAGACAGCCAAGTAAGGAAAAACTAAAGCGTAAAAAAACTTTGAGTGAGTCAAGACAAACATACAATGGAGAGTTTGATCCTGGCTCAGGATGAACGCTAGCGGGAGGCCTAACACATGCAAGCTGAGCGGTAGAGATCTTTCGGGATCTTGAGAGCGGCGTACGGGTGCGGAACACGTGTGCAACCCTGTCTCTTATACACATCTG
>NZ_JBNDHS010000646.1:0-242 GCF_056755095.1 Rhizobium sp. SVR5-9E
GTTCGCGATACTGTTCGCGATCACTTCGAGACTCGTCTGTTGGGCGTCCATGCCCGTAGCCGCAATGGCGAGCGCTCTCATCGGTGCGTCCTTAAATCGAGGTACATCTGCATCTTAGTGACATCGAGGAAGGCCGAGACGACCCTGTCACGGACTGCGATTGCGGTTTGAAGCTTCTGTTGGGCCTGCAGCATGGAGTCGACCACCTCGCGGGTGTTCGCCGTGCCCTTGATGCCTGCGAA
>NZ_JBNDHS010000647.1:0-242 GCF_056755095.1 Rhizobium sp. SVR5-9E
GGCTGAAATTTGAAACGAGCTGATCGCCGGGAAGGAGCGGCACCAAGCCGGGCATGAAATCCGTCGAGCCGTGGGGCGCGGCGATGAAGGCGAGATAGACGGGGAAGATCACCGTTACCACGCCGACGATCAGCACGGGATGCGTGAGGAAGTTCAGAAAGGGACGGTTCTCGATCATCGCGCGGGCCTCAATACTGTACCTTTTTCTCGACCCAGCGGAACTGGATCGCGGTCAGGGCGAC
>NZ_JBNDHS010000648.1:0-242 GCF_056755095.1 Rhizobium sp. SVR5-9E
GCGTTCCTCCGGGCACCGGCATCTGTCACCAGGTCAACATCGAATGCCTCGGCCAGACCGTCTGGACGAAGGAAGAGGATGGCGACACGATTGCTTATCCGGACACCTGCGTCGGCACCGATTCGCACACGACGATGATCAACGGTCTAGGCGTTCTCGGCTGGGGCGTTGGTGGTATCGAAGCTGAAGCCGCCATGCTCGGCCAGTCGGTCTCGATGCTGCTGCCTGAGGCTGTCTCTTAT
>NZ_JBNDHS010000649.1:0-215 GCF_056755095.1 Rhizobium sp. SVR5-9E
CCCCCCCCCCCCCCCCCCCCTTTCTCCAACCAGAACCCGCCACCCTCGATGCAGCGTAGTCTCGTGGGCTCGGAGATGTGTATAAGAGACAGTAACTGGCCTGATGCATTGTTCATGTCATGAGGCGGGCAGAGCACCTATATACGTGACATCGAACGACGCCGGAGCCAATCACGCTGTCTCTTATACACATCTGACGCTGCCGACGACTAGTC
>NZ_JBNDHS010000650.1:0-242 GCF_056755095.1 Rhizobium sp. SVR5-9E
GGTTTATCGAGGTGGAACTCACGCAGCATCACGTGGCCCATCGCCAGCGCCATCGCGGAGTCGGTACCCTGTTTAGGTGCCAGCCACAGGTCGCACAGCTTGGCAATTTCCGCATAGTCCGGGGTTACCGCAACGGTTTTGGTGCCTTTGTAACGCACTTCCGTGAAGAAGTGGGCATCCGGCGTACGGGTCTGCGGAACGTTAGAGCCCCAGGCAATAATGTAGCTGGAGTTGTACCAGTC
>NZ_JBNDHS010000651.1:0-242 GCF_056755095.1 Rhizobium sp. SVR5-9E
TTCATCCTGTGCGCGCCGGTATCGACCATGAAGCATCCGCCGGAGATTTCGGGCTGCTACTTCCAGTGTCCGTCGTAGTTGCTCGACTAGCTCTCCCAGATCATCCCGGAAATCGCGATCAGATCGCCGAATTCGCCGCTCATGGCGCGCTCGCGGGTATCGATGACCAGCAGAGGAAGGCCCCACTGGAAGGCGGTGACGACCGTCACGCCACTTTTCTTTTGTGCAGCAATCAGCCGTTC
>NZ_JBNDHS010000652.1:0-242 GCF_056755095.1 Rhizobium sp. SVR5-9E
GATGAATTGGCATTCGACGGCAACGTCGATGATCCGCCAGGGGCGGGATGCCGGAGAAACAAGGATGGCGAAGGCGCGGTGCAGCCGGCGATGTTGAATGTAGCTCGCGGGGCTCTGCGGCGCAAACAGGCGATAGAGGCTGGCGTGCGATAGCGCGAAGCGGCGGCATAGGTTCGTCACATCGAGCGAGGCTGTGCTCGGATTGTCCTCGATGTGCCGTTTGATTCGGGCGCGCAGCGCCT
>NZ_JBNDHS010000653.1:0-242 GCF_056755095.1 Rhizobium sp. SVR5-9E
TCGGCGGCTCCACGGCGATCATCGCAAGAAGCTGGAACAGGTGGTTGGGGATCATGTCGCGCAGCGCGCCGGTCGCGTCGTAGAATTTGCCGCGCGTGCCGACGTCGACGATCTCGGCGGCGGTGATCTGCACATGGTCGATATAGCGGCTGTTCCACAGCGACTCGATGATCATGTTGGCGAAGCGCGCCGTCAGAATGTTCTGTACGGTTTCCTTGCCGAGGAAAGGATCGAGCCGGTAG
>NZ_JBNDHS010000654.1:0-242 GCF_056755095.1 Rhizobium sp. SVR5-9E
CCGGAAAACGCGCTGATCACCTCCGTCAACAAAGAGCGCATGGTTTTCAGCACCTCCAACAGCGACCAGAGCTGGATGATCCTGCCTTACGACAGCAGCCTCAACGGCTGGAAAAGCAACGGCACGGTGGCCGTGGAGATTTCACGAGAGACCGCCAGCGACGATGCAAAACTGCAGGCGCGTATCGCCGCGGTGAAAAAAATCTGGGGCGCCTGGGTTACCCCTGGCACAACGCTCAATAT
>NZ_JBNDHS010000655.1:0-242 GCF_056755095.1 Rhizobium sp. SVR5-9E
AAAAGATGTCTTTACCAATACCTGACGACTATCCGGCGCGTCAGCTCAACAGAAACATCGTTAGCAACGACTTAAGCCGTAAATGCTATATTTGCTATGCGTTCGGCGTAACCTGCGCCACCCCGACATGATGTCCGCGCCGTATCCGGGATACGGATTTTCGTATGCGACGAAACGATATCCGGCACACCTCACCGGCGCGGGGAAGCTTTCCATGAAGAGCGCAGCGATACCTAAGTCCC
>NZ_JBNDHS010000656.1:0-242 GCF_056755095.1 Rhizobium sp. SVR5-9E
GTAGAGTGTATTTTATATCCTGCAGGAACATTGATGCTTACACTTCCCGCACAGTCTGTAGTAGATGAAGTGGAAACTCCCGAATTGTTATATTGTGTATTGATATCCCCGGCTGTATAAATGGTACTGATCTGCCCCGGTGTAAATTCTTTCATTTTCCAGAAGCTTTGAGATGAACCTCCGCAATTGGCTCTTACCCAGAAGTAATAGATTTGTCCTGTAGTAAGTGAATTAAGAGTTAC
>NZ_JBNDHS010000657.1:0-242 GCF_056755095.1 Rhizobium sp. SVR5-9E
GATCAATAGACGCACGGTCGTAAGGCACGAAGCAGTTCGGCTTGCCGCGGCGAAGCCAATCCTCGAGTGCGGGCTCTGCCTGATCGAGCACTGCGTAGACCGGAGCCTCGATCATTACTTTGGCGATTTCCTTCTCGCGTTCGCCGATGCCGTTCGAAGGATGATTGCCATCGCTGTCGAGGATCGTCGTTCCGTCCTCGCGACAAGAGGATGCCAAGCGGAAAGACAGGCCCTTGTTGAGC
>NZ_JBNDHS010000658.1:0-242 GCF_056755095.1 Rhizobium sp. SVR5-9E
CTCTACCTCTGTAAATCTCAACGGAACCTCTTTTGAACGTGCCGCATTAACTGGTGATGTTACTGCATCTGCAAATAGTAATTCCACAACGGTAACGAAGATTCAGAATAAATCGGTGTCTTCCACAGCTCCTACCAATGGTCAGGTATTGAAGTATAATACGACAACCAGTGCTTGGGAGCCTGCTGCAGATACTGGCCTTACGAGTGAGGCTGATAGTATTATCGGCAATGAGGTAACTT
>NZ_JBNDHS010000659.1:0-242 GCF_056755095.1 Rhizobium sp. SVR5-9E
CTGCAGAAGTCATGTATTTTCCACCGTCAGATAGTGATACATGGGAAACCAAGTCCATTTCTTCATTGGGTTGGCATCAGGATAAAGTTTAGGATTTACTGACTTATCTTCAATCAAAAAATTCTAAAATTTTCATGATTCTTCAAAACGGAAGAATTGTTATGGAGAATTATTTTTCCGGACATACAGCAACTTCTTCCTGGTATTGGGCAAGTGCCGGGAAAACACTAACCTCTACCGTT
>NZ_JBNDHS010000660.1:0-241 GCF_056755095.1 Rhizobium sp. SVR5-9E
GCTGGGGATCGTCCCCGGAGCGACGAAACCAGACCACCATTTCGCGCGCCACGGCCAGCGCTTTTTCTGCGCCACACAGACGGTTAATCATATGCAGAGCCAGGTCGATACCCGAGGTGATGCCGGCGCTGGTCCAGATATTCTCATCCTGCACGAAGATCCGGTTTTCTTTGATGATTGCCGTCGGAGCCGCCGTACGCAAACGGCTTATAACGTCATGATGCGTTGTGCACTGCCGGTG
>NZ_JBNDHS010000661.1:0-241 GCF_056755095.1 Rhizobium sp. SVR5-9E
TCCTTGATCAGCAGCTTGACCACGTCGGCGAAGGCCTGCAGCAGGCCGAGCGGACCGACCTTGTTCGGCCCCATGCGCACGTGCATCCAGCCGATGACCTTGCGCTCCCAGTACACGAACATCGCCACCGCCAGGATCACCGGGACGGCGATGCACAGGATGTAGATGATCGGCCAGACGAGCTGGTTGAGGATCTGTTCGCCCATGGCTTACGCCTTGCTCAAGGTGATGGCTGCGCCGT
>NZ_JBNDHS010000662.1:0-241 GCF_056755095.1 Rhizobium sp. SVR5-9E
GTGCGATCAGTGCTGAAAGGGTGAATTTAAGCTTAAGTTTTAGCAGAAGCATGAATCCCAACAGAAGTTCAAGAATTACAACAATCACTGAAAAAAGCAACGCAAATTTTTCAAAAAAAGGCATATTGAATACGGCAGGAGAGAAGTATTCTTCCATTTTGAAAGAAAAACCGACCAAATCTACCGCTTTTACAAATCCCGAAAGGATGAAAATCACTGCAACAACGAAACGTAATAAACC
>NZ_JBNDHS010000663.1:0-241 GCF_056755095.1 Rhizobium sp. SVR5-9E
CTCACAATCCATGTTCCTTTTTTGTTCTGGCTTTTGTTTACTGTGAAATCCTTTGATGTAAACCTATAGCTGTTTTGAGAATTATCACCGTAGCTGGGATTAAAAACTCTTCCGAAGTAGGGCAATACTACTTCCAGTTTATCCGGCCTTACATCAACGCTGTAATTGCTTCCCGAAAGGTCGAGTATTCTCGTCGCGGGTGCATTCGGCATTGAAGTCATGACGTTGATAACATCATAAT
>NZ_JBNDHS010000664.1:0-241 GCF_056755095.1 Rhizobium sp. SVR5-9E
GTTTACAGTCTGGTATTTTGGTTCTTCCGGGTGCCAAACCGTGACATTCTTGAACACAGAGAGAATGTAATTGCTCCGGTTGATGGAAAAGTAGTGATGATAAAAGAAGTGGAAGAAGATGAGTTTATTAAAGGAAAAGCGATTCAGGTTTCTATATTTATGTCACCTCTTAATGTTCATATCTGCAGATATCCGGTATCCGGAAAGGTTATTTACAAAAAATATCATCCCGGAAAATATC
>NZ_JBNDHS010000665.1:0-241 GCF_056755095.1 Rhizobium sp. SVR5-9E
GGGAGGGGAGGAGCGGATCTAACGGCGTGGACCAGTGCGAAGAGCAGTCTAAGTTGTTGGTCCGGAATACAGTCCGCATCATGTTCTGAAACCGGTAGAGCATCTCGTTGGGAAGGCGCGGCGAGGCCAGCCCGCCTGCAGCCTTTCCCTCGCCCGCAGACAGGCGCCGCTGCAGGTAGTCCCCAGCTTCTTCCCAGGAAACCGGCACGAGGGCTCCATCGCGACGGACCATCGGTCGCTT
>NZ_JBNDHS010000666.1:0-241 GCF_056755095.1 Rhizobium sp. SVR5-9E
GTCGTAATCCTTGCCGAGCGGCATGCGCCACAGGCGCTCATCGGTAACGAGACCAGCAGCTGTCAGCTCGTTCGCCAGCTTGTCGTCGTTGCTGAACAGGCCGGCTTGCAGATTGCCGAGGGCGACCAGGATCGCGCCGGTCAGGGTCGCCAGATTGATCATGAATTGCGGCTTGAAGCGATCGTTGGTGTACCAGAGCGCATCGCAGAGAACGAGCCGGCCTTCGGCGTCGGTGTTGATG
>NZ_JBNDHS010000667.1:0-241 GCF_056755095.1 Rhizobium sp. SVR5-9E
GATGTTATCCTGCACTTCCAGTGTTGTGTTATTATCAGGGCAGATATGGGGTGCATTACGGTCATATGCTTTAAAAGTTGTATCTGAAGCCCTCACGACAATAAGCCCTCTCGTGCCGGACTGTTGTTCATTAATATACACCCATCCTCCTACTTGATTCAGAGCATAATACGCAGGAAGATTAAGATTAAGTGTGACATTAATGGGGTTACTTGGGAAGCAACTTACGGTATCTTCTCTG
>NZ_JBNDHS010000668.1:0-241 GCF_056755095.1 Rhizobium sp. SVR5-9E
GCGGTCGACGTCGCCATGTGGGAGCTGAAGGGAAAAGCGCTTCATAAGCCCTTCTACAAACTACTCTGCGGTGCATGGACGAAAACGCTCCCGTGCTACAGCTCGGTTGGTGGGAATGCCGCGAAGACCGTAGACGAGGTGGTCAGAGACGTCGCGCGGCGGGTGGAGACCGAAAAGCCGGCCGCGGTCAAAAGCCGTTGGGACGGCGACCGCACCCGGCAGGACGTCGACAGCGCAGGAG
>NZ_JBNDHS010000669.1:0-241 GCF_056755095.1 Rhizobium sp. SVR5-9E
GTTATCACCAAAGGTGCCGGACGTATCGCGGAAGTGGGCGCGCGTTTTGTGCTTGACGGGATGCCGGGCAAGCAGATGGCCATCGACGCGGATCTGAACGCCGGGCTTATTGCCGAAGATGAAGCCAAAAAGCGCCGCTCGGAAGTGACGCAGGAAGCTGACTTCTACGGCTCGATGGACGGTGCGAGTAAGTTTGTTCGCGGTGATGCCATTGCGGGCATCCTGATCATGGTGATTAACG
>NZ_JBNDHS010000670.1:0-241 GCF_056755095.1 Rhizobium sp. SVR5-9E
TGCTGGCGCTGACCGTCGGCCTGCGCGTGTGGACGCTCGCGACGCCGGTGCTCGTGATGGGCCTATGCGCGGGTGCGATGTATCCGACGCTGATGGCGAAGGGCAATTCGCTGTTTCCGCATATCGCGGGGCTGACGAGCGCCATCCTCGGGTGCGCGCTGCTACTCGTATCGTCCGCGATGATGGGGCTGGCCGGCTTCGTGTCGGTGCAGGTGCTGACGCCGCTCGCGGTGTTCTTCGT
>NZ_JBNDHS010000671.1:0-241 GCF_056755095.1 Rhizobium sp. SVR5-9E
GTGCTGACAGGCCGGGTATCGTGAACACCATCACCCGCCATGTGAGCAGCTGCGGCTGTAATATCGAGGACAGCCGTCTGGCTATGCTGGGCGAAGAGTTCACGTTTATTATGCTGCTGTCCGGGACATGGAATGCCATTACCCTTATCGAATCGACCCTGCCGCTCAAAGGTGCGGAGCTGGATTTGCTGATCGTGATGAAACGCACCACTGCTCGCCCACGTCCGGCCCTGCCCGCGAC
>NZ_JBNDHS010000672.1:0-241 GCF_056755095.1 Rhizobium sp. SVR5-9E
CAAATATTCCATGGCAAGCTTTGATGGATTAGGTGTTTTTTCCGTGAGAGAAGACGAGCCGACAAAAGCTTCAAGACCTTTTGATTCCGGAAGAGATGGGCTGATTCCAAGTGGTGGAGCAGCAAGCTTGATCGTTGAAAGCTTAGAATCTGCACAGAAAAGAGGTGCCAATATCATTGCAGAGATTGTTGGCTATGGCTTTTCTTCAAACGGCGGACATATTTCAACACCGAATGTAGAC
>NZ_JBNDHS010000673.1:0-241 GCF_056755095.1 Rhizobium sp. SVR5-9E
ATCCGGAACGCTTCAGCGGTTCGGCTGTGAACTTCCTTCAGGTGAAGAAGTTCAACTCGGTCGAGTAGGCGGAGGTCTCTCCGCTCAGCGATCTTGGAAGCCTGTTCGGCTTCCAGTCAATCTCAAGCATGACATCAGATCGAGGGCCGTCGATCCGCAAGGCATCGGCTGGGCAATCCCGCACCGACGTATCGATGAGATAGCTGCAGTCAACGCCGCTGTTGCCCGCGGGTGACAGTAC
>NZ_JBNDHS010000674.1:0-240 GCF_056755095.1 Rhizobium sp. SVR5-9E
CGGGCACCCTGCGACAGTGGTTTCGAGCGGTTGCGCCGCCAGATGGACAAGTTAAGTGCCGCCGCGAAACTCACCCATGCCAGGTAAGCAACAAGTAGCAAGGCGGCAGCCGCATTCACGGGGTGAAACAATATAATCGTCGCCAGGATCGCAACCCAAAGCACCATGATCTCCACCACGGCCAGCCCGGGTCGGTGAAGTCCAAAAAAGATCGGCGTCCACGCAGCATTGAGCAGAAGC
>NZ_JBNDHS010000675.1:0-240 GCF_056755095.1 Rhizobium sp. SVR5-9E
GCGTAGTCTCGTGGGCTCGGAGATGTGTATAAGAGACAGTCCCACATTACATAAGCAGATGTTGCTGTAAGGTTGGTCACTGTAAGGTTTAACGGAGCATTACTTGTACAAGCTATGGGCTGAATTAATTTTACCGCATAATCTTCAACCTCTCCATAGGTAAAACTTGTACACATCGTAGGAGAACTAAAGAACTGCATTGCCACTCTCATTCTTGTAGTAGCAGGACCATTGTAAGCC
>NZ_JBNDHS010000676.1:0-240 GCF_056755095.1 Rhizobium sp. SVR5-9E
GTTACTGCACCATCCGCAATCCCTGCGGTAGCTACGGTTCCGAATCCTAAAGCAGTTCCGCTTCTTCTTAACACATACCCATCAGTACCTGCTGCGATATCTGTAGGTGCTGCTGCGGCATTGGTTGAATTTCCTTTTACCGTAAGTGCTGCCATATTTACCAGGTCTGCATTGGCTACAGTTCCGTCAGCAATTTTAGCAGAAGTTACGGCGTTTGCTGCTATTGTTGTGGTATTGCTG
>NZ_JBNDHS010000677.1:0-240 GCF_056755095.1 Rhizobium sp. SVR5-9E
CTTCGGCGTCTTGAAGCCGGCGATGCGCGTCCGGGTGGAATTGATGATGTCGGTGGCGGTCGCCTCCTTGCCCGGCTTCATCACCACCACGGCCTTCACCGCCTCGCCCCATTTGTCGTCGGGCACGCCGATCACGGCGGCCTCCGCGACGTCAGGATGATCGCACAGCGCGCTCTCGACCTCGGCGGGATAGATGTTCTCGCCGCCGGAGATGATCATGTCCTTGATGCAGTCGTGGAT
>NZ_JBNDHS010000678.1:0-240 GCF_056755095.1 Rhizobium sp. SVR5-9E
GTACAATAATTCATGCGCAAACCAACGACTCTGCCACGAAAGAGAAAAAAATAGAGGAAGTTGTTCTGATTGGTTACGGAAAACAGAAGAAAACGGATCTTACGGGGTCGATTACATCATTGTCAACTGCTGATTTTAATAAGGGAGCTGTAGCAACTGCGGAAGGGCTAATAAATGGAAGGGCTGCCGGTGTGGTGATTACGCAGTCGGGAACTCCCGGAAGTGAACCTATTATTAGAG
>NZ_JBNDHS010000679.1:0-240 GCF_056755095.1 Rhizobium sp. SVR5-9E
GTACGGGTGAAGGCGTTACCCGCTTTAAACCCGGTGCTCGCGTCATCTCCACCTTCTCTCCGGAGTGGGTAGACGGTAAACCGAAAGGCGACGCCCGCAATTTGCCCTACCAGACGCTGGGCGGTTACTTCCAGGGGATGCTGTCTGAATACGTGATCATGCGTGAAAACTGGCTGGTGGCCGCCCCGGAAACGCTGGATGACGCAGAGGCCAGCACCTTACCCTGCGCGGGGCTTACCG
>NZ_JBNDHS010000680.1:0-240 GCF_056755095.1 Rhizobium sp. SVR5-9E
GGGGGGGGGGGGGGGGGGGGGGGGGGGGGGGAGGGGGGGGGTGGGGGTGGGCGCGATAGTAGGGATATGCCGTGCGGCAGCGCGATACTGGCCCTGAACTGGGGTATGGTCCATCAGCGATATGAGATCGAGGGCGCCGGCTCGCAGCAGACCTTCGATCACGACGCGGGCGTGGGTGAAGGTGATTTCGAAGCGCGCATGAAATCCATGGTCGATCAGAAAATCGTTTTTTCGGAGCTC
>NZ_JBNDHS010000681.1:0-240 GCF_056755095.1 Rhizobium sp. SVR5-9E
GAAATGTATTGCTCAATTCGTTTCCGAACGTACTTTTCTTGAATGCCATATTGTTCAGAAACCGTACTGCACTTTTCTTAATGCCCCTCATGACAAATTCCTGACCATCCTGAGCCTTCAGTCTCAGACTGTTTGACTGGTTTCCGCCTCCTTCCCTAAAAGGTGTATAGCCGCCGTCGAGCGTTGAAATGTTGGCTGTAGGAGCTTCTATCGGCATTCCGTAATACTTTCGGTAATGGT
>NZ_JBNDHS010000682.1:0-240 GCF_056755095.1 Rhizobium sp. SVR5-9E
GAAGGTGAGCAAGATGAAGCCGTGTCGCAGCATGCCGGACCCAAAGTTCGCGCAATGCGCACGCCCCGCACAGGGAACTCGCATCGCGTCGGTGAAATGGAACTTAAGGCAAACGAGTTGGCCGGCATGGCCGCGGAATGAACTCAACGAGTCGCATCACTTTGCGGGAGCAGTGAGGCCGCTTCGTGAAACCGCGCGGACTGCATCGCACAACAATTGACGCAATATTGGGCTGGGATG
>NZ_JBNDHS010000683.1:0-240 GCF_056755095.1 Rhizobium sp. SVR5-9E
CAGCAAATCTTCGCCGCTGGCTTCGCGTGAGAGCGGCGCAGTTAAGTGAGCATTCACTTCTGCAGCGGTTTCCGCCTGTGGATTCACCCAGGTGGTTTTCAGACGCTGACGTTCCTGTTCAATGCGTTCCAGTTTTTCGTTATAGCGCGCCCAGCGTTCGTCATCCACCAGACCCAGTTCACGACCCACTTCGGTCAGACGCAGGTCGGCGTTATCTTCGCGCAGCATCAGGCGATATTC
>NZ_JBNDHS010000684.1:0-240 GCF_056755095.1 Rhizobium sp. SVR5-9E
AGAGATATGCAGCTGAGAAGCGACAGAAGCGATAATATTTTTGATGTGGCGAATACCACCAATGTATGGGCGATCATGAACGTCAACGAATCTGATATTGATAAGATCAGCCTGGGAATGAAAGCGCAGGTTAAGCAAGGCGATGGCCGCAAACCCGCAGAATGGTGTGGTGAAACGCAATTCGATCGCATCTTGCTGGATGCTCCCTGCTCGGCAACCGGCGTTATTCGTCGCCACCCG
>NZ_JBNDHS010000685.1:0-240 GCF_056755095.1 Rhizobium sp. SVR5-9E
CCCCCCCCCCCCCCCCCCCTCCTCCAAACAAAACACCCCCCCCCCGATGCAGCGTAGTCTCGTGGGCTCGGAGATGTGTATAAGAGACAGGTCCATCGGCGCGGAACGCCCTGGAAACTGGCCGCAGAAGCCGCGCCGTCCCGTAGCCGATGTGCTGGACCTCGTTTGATTATCAGTAAATCCAGCAATTTACGGAGGCTACGATGCCAAGATCTGCAGCCTGTCTCTTATACACATCTG
>NZ_JBNDHS010000686.1:0-239 GCF_056755095.1 Rhizobium sp. SVR5-9E
ACACTCGACTAGTCGTCGGCAGCGTCAGATGTGTATAAGAGACAGTAATATCTGATAGCCGTAAATGCCACCCTCGACGTCCGACACCGAGTAAAGATTCACTGCGTCAGGATCGGGAAAACGACGAATTCGTCTCGCGTAGTCTCGGAACTGTCTCTTATACACATCTCCGAGCCCACGAGACTACGCTGCATCTAGGATGCCGTCTTCTGTTTGGAAGGGGGGGGGGGGGGGGGGGG
>NZ_JBNDHS010000687.1:0-239 GCF_056755095.1 Rhizobium sp. SVR5-9E
GTCAGATGTGTATAAGAGACAGCGCCAGGAATGTTGGTGTTCTGCAAGGCGAAAGCTGGCATGGCGGTTCTCAGACTGGGCTGCGCGGCTCGGATTCCTGCGCGAGCGGCGGCACGTGGCGTTTGGCCTCCCGGTAGAAGGTATATAGCCCTGTCTCTTATACACATCTCCGAGCCCACGAGACTACGCTGCATCTAGGAGGGCGGCTTCTGCTTGGAGGGAAGGGGGGGGGGGGGGGG
>NZ_JBNDHS010000688.1:0-239 GCF_056755095.1 Rhizobium sp. SVR5-9E
GGGAGGGAGAAGGGACATCTGACCGCCCCGCATCGAGCATCTTGGACGATACGGCAAGCGACAAAGACGTCCGGTCATGGCATTGGACCATGCTTAGAGAGTATCCTATCCCCGCCGGCATATCCACCGGATGTGCGGCTGCCTGAATTTCAAGGTAGAGGAAGCTATGACGACACTTGAGAAGGTGCGCGGTCCAGCCGAGATCTACGACGCCCATTTCGTGCCGGCGCTGTTTACGC
>NZ_JBNDHS010000689.1:0-239 GCF_056755095.1 Rhizobium sp. SVR5-9E
ACCATTGCCTGAGCTCTCTTCGTTACACTCTCAAGATCAGAAAGTGCTCCTGTTGAAATATTGTTGAAAATTACCTGTTCTGCGGCTCTCCCTCCTAATGTGGCACACATTTCGTCCAGCATCTGTTCAGTAGTTGTCAGCTGTCTTTCTTCAGGAAGATACCATGCGGCCCCTAAGGCTGTCTCTTATACACATCTCCGAGCCCACGAGACTACGCTACATCTAGGGGGTCTGCTTGT
>NZ_JBNDHS010000690.1:0-239 GCF_056755095.1 Rhizobium sp. SVR5-9E
TTCTTAATCAGCGAAGTTCCCCAAAGGAAATCCGGATGAATGAGCAACAGATATCCTGTCGGTTCCACTTCTACATCAGGTTTCATTTCAAGGCTCAGAAACTGAAGCGGCGAAACAAAGCAAAGCACCCCGGAATCAAAATCATATTCCTGCTGGCCATAATTGAATTTGGCATTGACATTCCGTTTCAGACCGACCGAATAGTAATTCTGAATCCATTTAAGTTCCGTGTCATTGAC
>NZ_JBNDHS010000691.1:0-239 GCF_056755095.1 Rhizobium sp. SVR5-9E
CGTCGGCAGCGTCAGATGTGTATAAGAGACAGATTCTGGTTTATGGGACTAATCCCTGACTTTGCAATGATCAGAGACAGAGCTAAAACGCCTTGGACTAAGAAGATTTATACATTCCTTGCATTCGGATGGGGTGGTAAAGCAAAACACTGGCAAAGATTTGAAGAACTTTCTTTGGTTCTTGCAGGTTTGGCGACACCGCTTGTATTCTCAGTACACACAACCGTATCTTTTGACTT
>NZ_JBNDHS010000692.1:0-239 GCF_056755095.1 Rhizobium sp. SVR5-9E
GCTGAACAACAGAATGGCCAGAATTTGGAAAGTACAGGAAACCGGACCCGTAGGAAAGGTTAGGGTTGCATTAAAAGTAAGCGACTTTCCGGGAAGTGTAACCAAGCCTACCTTATTGGTAAGTGGTGATACGACGTTTGACGGTTTTGATGATAAGTTCTTAATGACCAAAGAAACCATCGGTGGAGTAGATTATTATGTAACAGATATCAACACCAACATTGACTTATCTTCAGGGC
>NZ_JBNDHS010000693.1:0-239 GCF_056755095.1 Rhizobium sp. SVR5-9E
CTCCGGAATCTCTTATCGCACTGAAGCTTCAGCAAAGCAAATATCTGGAATCGAGTCTTCTTTTGGGAGGTTTGGTTGAGGAAAACTTTGTAAATAAAGACAAAAGAACATCCAGAGGCGTGTGGCAGAAAAACCTTCACGTGCTGCGTATGAATGCCATGCCATCTGTACTTATTGAGACAGGATTCATCAACCACCCTGAAGAGAGTCATTATCTGGCTTCGGACAAGGGCCAGGAC
>NZ_JBNDHS010000694.1:0-239 GCF_056755095.1 Rhizobium sp. SVR5-9E
TCTTAATTCCGATTCACACCTGAATAAGGCGATCCTATGAAACAAAAAGTGGTTAGCATTGGTGATATCAACGTGGCAAACGACCTGCCGTTCGTGCTGTTTGGCGGTATGAACGTGCTGGAATCCCGTGATCTCGCGATGCGTATCTGCGAGCACTACGTGACCGTGACCCAGAAACTGGGTATCCCGTACGTGTTTAAGGCCTCTTTTGACAAAGCCAACCGTTCCTCCATTCACTC
>NZ_JBNDHS010000695.1:0-239 GCF_056755095.1 Rhizobium sp. SVR5-9E
GTATTGGCCGTCACCGTGTGGGTGCCTTGGTTGTATTGCCATGACAGTGTCGACGGCGCGGTGGTGTCGAGCGTGAAGCTCAAGCTCGTGGCGTTCGAGATATTGCCCGCGATGTCGATCTGACGGACTTGCAGGTTGTTCACGCCTTCGGTCGCGCTGAAGGTCGTGTTCCAGTGCGCGCCGTTGTCGATGCTGTATTGCACGGTTGCGCCGGTTTCGATGCCGGAGAGGTTCAGCGT
>NZ_JBNDHS010000696.1:0-239 GCF_056755095.1 Rhizobium sp. SVR5-9E
GCTGGAGCCCGGCCTGCTCGGCGCCTGGTTCTGGGTGATGGTGCATGCCGATCGCGAACGGACGCTGGCCCTCATGCTTGCCCGCGCCCACAACCGCACCGCGGCGTTCGTCATCTACGATCTTTGGGAACAGGGCTCCTTCATGAGCGTCAGCGTCTTCGGTGTGCTGATGCGCCTGTTGCTGATGATCCTGGTTTCGATCTCGAACGCCATCGGCCGACGCTACGGCGGCAGGGATC
>NZ_JBNDHS010000697.1:0-239 GCF_056755095.1 Rhizobium sp. SVR5-9E
GTGCCAGCCGCCAGGTGAGTGATCTGGCGCTCCGCGCCGGCGCCGCTGGCGTTCGCATTTGCGCCGAAAGCCATGCTCATCGGGCCTGAAGCCACGGCTCCATAGCCGACGGCCAGCGACTGCTCCCCGCTGGCGTTGGCCCAGGCGCCCAAGGCGGTGCCATACGATCCGTTCGCCGTCGCGCTCGGACCATAGGCTGCGGCGTACAGGCCTTCGGCCTTGGCGTACGAACCCACGGC
>NZ_JBNDHS010000698.1:0-239 GCF_056755095.1 Rhizobium sp. SVR5-9E
GTACAGACCAAGCACTTCACTCTGAAGTCTGACGTTCTGTTCAACTTCAACAAAGCTACCCTGAAACCAGAAGGTCAGCAGGCACTGGATCAGCTGTACACCCAGCTGAGCAACCTGGATCCTAAAGACGGTTCTGTAGTGGTTCTGGGCTTCACCGACCGTATCGGTTCTGACGCTTACAACCAGAAACTGTCTGAGAAACGTGCTCAGTCTGTTGTTGATTACCTGATCTCTAAAGG
>NZ_JBNDHS010000699.1:0-239 GCF_056755095.1 Rhizobium sp. SVR5-9E
ATTTTAGACTCATCATCAGAAAATTCATAGCTTTCAAATTGACCATCAACAATATTTCCTTCTTTCTGCGATGTTTTGTAAGAGTATTTTGCAATTCCTCCCTGCTCAATAACTAAATAATTTTCTCCGTTTTTCATGGAAGTAATACCGGCAATGCCTTTTCCCCGGTAATATCCTGAATATATTTTGTCTAAAGTGATTTCCTGTGCCACTAAATTTTGAAATGCAGCCACCAAGGT
>NZ_JBNDHS010000700.1:0-239 GCF_056755095.1 Rhizobium sp. SVR5-9E
TTGCAGGAATGCTGTACAGGGGATTAACAGCTTTCAGGAATTATTTTGTGATTAAACAGGATTTCTACAAAATTATGGCGTTGAATGCCATTTCCGAAACGATGAAGATTTTAGGGGTTTTCCTCTTTTCCGTAGTCGGAATCTGCGTGATTTTCGGGATTAAAGGTACAACGATTGTTGGAAGTTTAGGAGCGATAACTGCTGTTCTGGTGCTGGTTTTCAGGGATACAATTTTAGGA
>NZ_JBNDHS010000701.1:0-239 GCF_056755095.1 Rhizobium sp. SVR5-9E
TACGTTAAGCACACGGGCCGCAACTACGAGGAACTTGAAAAGACCCTCTACCGCGACCACCTCATGGATGCCGACGAAGCTCAGAGCTGGGGCGTGATCGACAATGTCTTGACGTCGCGCATCGAAATTGAAGGTGAGACGGATAGTAATGAATAGGGATGTTGTTTTTGCTGCCACAGTTCTACCCCAATTGTGATCGAACTAAGGGTTTCGTCTGGTAGCGAAGACGCTAATAGTGG
>NZ_JBNDHS010000702.1:0-239 GCF_056755095.1 Rhizobium sp. SVR5-9E
AAGTTAAGGATATTTCCCTTGCAGAATGGGGAAGAAAAGAAATTACTCTTGCAGAAGCAGAAATGCCTGGTTTGATGTCAATCCGTGAAGAATACGGACCGTATCAGCCATTAAAAGGAGCAAGAATCGCAGGATGTCTTCACATGACCATCCAAACAGCTGTGCTTATCGAGACGCTGGTAGCTTTAGGTGCTGAAGTTACCTGGTCTTCTCGTAATATTTTCTATACGCAGGACCAC
>NZ_JBNDHS010000703.1:0-239 GCF_056755095.1 Rhizobium sp. SVR5-9E
GTCAAAGAGGGCGGCGAGTGGTTCCGTCTCGCCGCCGCCGGGAGAAATTATGTGATTGAGATCACGTGGTTATCTGCTGTGCGCTCTACCGCCAGATAATTTTCCAGCGTTTTAAGCAGCTTCTTTTTTAGCCAGTTGGGTTCCAGGATTTGAACGTTCGGCAGCCAGTAGAACAGCAGCGGCAGGATCTGGTTCTCGTGTGCCGCCTGACAGCGCAGCGTGACGCCGTTGTGCTGCTC
>NZ_JBNDHS010000704.1:0-238 GCF_056755095.1 Rhizobium sp. SVR5-9E
AAGGGCCATGGAACGGCTGGCCGAGAGCGACGACACCTGCAAGCTGCTGATGACGGCACCCGGCGTCGGGCCGATGGTCGCCCTGAGTTTCCGGGCAGGCGTCGACGAACCGATGCGGTTCCGCCGGTCGCGCTCCGTTCCAGCCCACTTCGGATTGACGCCCTCGCGCTATCAATCCGGTGAGATCGATCGGGATCGGGGCATTTCGAAATGCGGTGATGCCGCGATACGATGGGCG
>NZ_JBNDHS010000705.1:0-238 GCF_056755095.1 Rhizobium sp. SVR5-9E
AGAGACAGGCTACGATGTATTGGATGCCAACGATCAGCCGAAATTCAAAATTCAGGAAGACAATGCGTGGGTACGGTTTTTTGACGGAATGGTCGGCGAGATCCCACTTATCGGGATGTTTACCGGATATTTCCTGAATCCTTCCTACACAGTGACCGGTATAGATGGAAAGGCTTATTTTAAACGGAAAAAAATGCCGTCATTCTTCGGAAGAAGATTTCAGCTTGACCTTCTCATC
>NZ_JBNDHS010000706.1:0-238 GCF_056755095.1 Rhizobium sp. SVR5-9E
GTTAGCAGCTTTTACTTTCACCTGGAATCCTACGGTACTGTAAATGCTCAAGTGGTCCGCGTTAAGGGATGCTACACCATTAGCATAGTCATCTTTAGTTACGTAGTCTAAGTTAACGATTTTTTGTGAGTTGTTAACGACCAAAGTCTGAATAGGTTTTAATCTTACGTTTAGGGTAACGGTTTGTGCAGCGATTGTTGCAAATCCGAATAGAACAAATGATGCTAGAATACACTTT
>NZ_JBNDHS010000707.1:0-238 GCF_056755095.1 Rhizobium sp. SVR5-9E
TTAAAGGAGGGTATTCGAGAAATACACAGAATCTGCATTTGCTGAGCAATAGCGGAAGCGGAAATCCTACAGATCAGTGGATAGGAAGCAGCTTCACGGTAAAACCTGAAATTGCAGACCAGATAAGTGCTGGTTACAGCAGGAATTTCAGCAATAACAACTATGAGGTGAATGCCGAAGTGTATTATAAATCAATGCAGAACCAGATCGATTATAAAAACGGTGCGCAGATTACCTT
>NZ_JBNDHS010000708.1:0-238 GCF_056755095.1 Rhizobium sp. SVR5-9E
GTCACGTTTTTGCCGTCGATCGTCAGGTTCATATAGTAGTCGTAGTCGGCCAGTGAATCACGGACCGTCTTGCCGACCTCCGCGAGTTCGTTGGGTTCCAGCTTTAGATCGGTGTTCTTGTCAAAATCCATGACGAAGGAGGAGGAGAAGATCTCGTCGAAGCGCCAGACGTTCCGCAGCTCCTGAACACTGCCGTCGGGTGCCGCACCGACTTCGAGCCGAGCTGCGACGGATATAT
>NZ_JBNDHS010000709.1:0-238 GCF_056755095.1 Rhizobium sp. SVR5-9E
TTTAATATGAATGTAGCAAACCTCAACTCTGCCAAAATGAAAGGGAGGCCTACAACAGTTGATATTAAAATCAACTGTTCATTCATGAATATGGCGCCGCTTTCTGTAAACTGGGGATTTGATGTTGCCGATCAGGGAGATAATTTTACCATTTCCGGAAGGACAACCAATCTACCTGCTATAGGGATTAACCCTTTTATCCGCCCGTATCTTCACGTTACCGCTACAGGAACCATAC
>NZ_JBNDHS010000710.1:0-238 GCF_056755095.1 Rhizobium sp. SVR5-9E
GATTTAGCTTCTGTTTTTTGTTGAGCAGGTTTTTCTTCTGATGACGAAGCTGCTTTTGGAGCACCAACTCCCGAAACATCTGTTCCTTCAGGTCCGATGATTGCTAAAACCGAATCAACAGGAGCTGCACCACCTTCTTCAACACCTTGCTTCAACAATACTCCGTTGAACTCCGATTCGAAATCCTGAACTGCTTTGTCTGTTTCGATTTCTGCAAGAAGGTCTCCTTCTTTTACAG
>NZ_JBNDHS010000711.1:0-238 GCF_056755095.1 Rhizobium sp. SVR5-9E
GCTATCTACAGCGTCATCCGGAACGGTAATGGTAAAGCAATCATGATCGGCTGTTTTCTGGTGAAGTTCTACGGTGTAGCTGTTTTTTGAAAGAAAATCTTTCCCGTCCAATGTAAGCAGACAATAAACCAAGGGGTTTGCGGGATCTTGGAGCCAGTCTGTAAAGGTACGTGAAGTGCCAAAGACTGCTTTAAAGTCTTGATCTTCGTTTTTCATATTTTCATCATTTGTATAATAT
>NZ_JBNDHS010000712.1:0-238 GCF_056755095.1 Rhizobium sp. SVR5-9E
ATTTTCTTCTAAAGATTCTTCAGAAAGGTCCAGCATATGTGAAGAATAAAGGGATTTTCCTGTTTGTCTGAAGAATTCTTCATTGGCATCCATCAATCCGTCGATCCAAGGCAATAATTTTTTTGCACAATGATCGGTATGAAGTATTACAGTTGCTCCGTAAGCTTCTGCAAGGGTATGAATATGTTTTGCTCCGGCGATAGCTCCCAGGATGGCAGCTTTCTGTCCGTCATTGCTT
>NZ_JBNDHS010000713.1:0-238 GCF_056755095.1 Rhizobium sp. SVR5-9E
GACTACAGTGTCGGAAAAGTTTGCATTGCCAACCTGCACCCAGGATGTTCCGTCGAATTTCTTTACATTTAATTTTCTCCCTTCTGCTGTACTTGAAACATATACTACAAAAGGCATATTGTTGAACAAGGCAATATCCGAATAAGAATTGTCTGAACTATAAGCATTTCCAACATTTGCACCGCCAACCTGAGTCCACGTATCCGAAGAGCCGGCATTCGCATTTATGCTGTAAACT
>NZ_JBNDHS010000714.1:0-238 GCF_056755095.1 Rhizobium sp. SVR5-9E
GTCTTGCGGCTACGAACAGCAGTAACAGCAACGGCTTTGCCGTGGACGGTGACTTCCTGGTATGGGGATCCGATACAGGCAACACTACTTTCTCAACGCCTTTTGCGTTTAATGGGCTGAACTACCGAATGCCACGTATCTGGAAAATGCAAAAGACCGGAAGCGTAGGAATTGTAAAAGTAGCCATACCGGTAAGCATGTTGCCGGGTGCGGTTACCCAGCCTGCCCTGTTAATCAG
>NZ_JBNDHS010000715.1:0-238 GCF_056755095.1 Rhizobium sp. SVR5-9E
GTATTCCACAATACGCGTTTTGGCTGCCATGCATTAACATATTTTAGTTGATTTGGGAAAGCAGTCTTATCGCCTGCAAGTTTGAAAGCTTTTTCCGCAACCACAGCCGAAGCCGCATGTTGTCCGTGACCTGCTGCAGCATTAGGAGGAAAACGACAAATGATAACATTAGGACGGAATTTTCGGATTACCCAAACTACATCCGCTATAATGCTATTTTCATCCCATTGTTTAAAGG
>NZ_JBNDHS010000716.1:0-238 GCF_056755095.1 Rhizobium sp. SVR5-9E
TTTACGGTAGGCCAGGCGGAACATCAGGCGGTCGGCCAGCGAATCCAGCTTCTGCTTGGTGCCCGACTGCGGGATGCAGGTGCCGCCGCTGCATGCCGCCGAGAACGACGCGACCGGAATGGCGGCCGGTCCGCTCAGCGTGCTGTTGGCGCTGTTGCTCCAGTCGACGTGGAACTTCCACAGGTTGAGCTTGTTGGTGCCGAAGTTCATCAGGTAGTTCGGCGCACCGGCCGCCATT
>NZ_JBNDHS010000717.1:0-238 GCF_056755095.1 Rhizobium sp. SVR5-9E
ACTACGGCCAGTATGGCATGGTCACGGCTGCTCCCGGCGGCACGCGCTGGTATCACCAGCACTTCAGCGTCTCCAAGGAACCCTTCCGCCGGAAGGCCTGGTTCGGCCAGCACAATCCGGGCCGCGACCCGGGCGCGCCCGGCGAAAAGCATACCGAGCACACCGCGATCGACGTCAACGAAGGCGGCACCGTGATCCCGTACTGGATGGAAGATCCGCAGATTCGTCAGGAGGATGA
>NZ_JBNDHS010000718.1:0-238 GCF_056755095.1 Rhizobium sp. SVR5-9E
ACAAAATAGTGACCGGCAGCTTTTGCGGATCGGTGGTCGCCAGCAGGAATTTCACATGCGCGGGCGGCTCTTCCAGCGTTTTCAGCAGGGCGTTGAAGCTGTGGCGTGACAGCATGTGCACTTCATCGATCAGGTAGACCTTGAAGCGGCCACGCGCCGGCGCGTACTGCACGTTGTCGAGCAGATCGCGGGTATCTTCCACTTTCGTGCGCGAGGCGGCGTCGATCTCAATCAGATC
>NZ_JBNDHS010000719.1:0-209 GCF_056755095.1 Rhizobium sp. SVR5-9E
GACTAGTCGTCGGCAGCGTCAGATGTGTATAAGAGACAGATATTACGCCACCGAGGGCAGATTAACGTCCGAGGGACGGTCGCGCATGAAGGCAAGGACGGCAAGAGCTGCAACCATGATCCTGTCTCTTATACACATCTCCGAGCCCACGAGACTACGCTGCATCTAGTGTGCGGTCTTTTTTTTGGAGGAGGGGGGGGGGGGGGGGG
>NZ_JBNDHS010000720.1:0-237 GCF_056755095.1 Rhizobium sp. SVR5-9E
GCGGTAGACCAGACCTTTTTCGAGGAAATCCAGGGAAAGGTGTTGCTGATGCTGGTAATACTCGACGTCGCAAGTGGCGAATTCGCGACTCCAATCAATTGACAAGCCCATGGCCTTCAGCTGTGATCTCATCGAAGCAATGTTCTCGTAGGTCCAGGCGCAGGGATGAACGCCGCGCTCCATTGCTGCGTTTTCAGCCGGCATTCCGAAAGCATCCCAGCCCATGGGATGCAGAAC
>NZ_JBNDHS010000721.1:0-237 GCF_056755095.1 Rhizobium sp. SVR5-9E
ATAGTTAACAATGCCGGATATGGACAGTTGGGTACGCTGGAAGAACTGAGCGATGAAGAAACGAGAGCGAATTTTGATGTCAATGTTTTCGGAACTTTAAATGTAATCAGAAATGCAATGCCTTACCTGCGCGCGCAGAAATCCGGGAATATCTTTAACATTTCATCGATTGGAGGCTATTACGGAGGATTCCCGGGATGGGGTGTTTACTGTTCCACAAAATTTGCTGTAGCAGGC
>NZ_JBNDHS010000722.1:0-237 GCF_056755095.1 Rhizobium sp. SVR5-9E
GTCTTTCTTGGTGGCACCCATTTTCAGTGCCACGGCGAAGCCCTGCAGGATCTCGTCCATGCCAAAGCCAATGCCGTGGATACCGACAATCTTCTCTTCCGGACCCACGCAGACCAGCTTCATGCGGCATGGCTGACGGTGAGAGGTGACGGCGGTATACATCGCGGTGAACGCGGATTTATACACTTTCACCTGGTCGTCGCCATACTGCTCGCGCGCCTGAGGTTCTGTTAAGCC
>NZ_JBNDHS010000723.1:0-237 GCF_056755095.1 Rhizobium sp. SVR5-9E
AGATGAAGTAGGCGACCCGCAAAGATTGTCACTTTGGCTGGAGGTTAATGGCGACCGTTTGCAGAATTCATCGACCAGCAATATGATCTTCTCGATCCGCCCCCTGGTTTCCTATATCAGCCAGTACATGATCCTTGAGCCGGGCGATATTGTAACAACCGGAACGCCGCCCGGCGTGGGCCTGGGTCTGAAGCCGACACGCTTCCTCAAGCGCGACGACACGATGCGCCTTGGCGT
>NZ_JBNDHS010000724.1:0-237 GCF_056755095.1 Rhizobium sp. SVR5-9E
GTACGCATCTGGGTGGCTCCGGCGGGGAGCTGGACCATAGTCATAAATACCCCCTGATCCTCTTCGGGCAGGAAGGAGGTGGGTAAGCGCAGGAACAGTACGGCCATACCACCGACGATGATGACGTATACCACCAGATAGCGCCCGGTCTTACGCAAAATGCCGCTTACGCTATTGCTGTAATGCTCCACGCTCCGGTCAAAGAGCGCATTAAACCAGCCGAAGAAGCCACCTTTC
>NZ_JBNDHS010000725.1:0-237 GCF_056755095.1 Rhizobium sp. SVR5-9E
GCCCAGAGCCATGCTCGCGGGACCATGCAGGAAATCCGGGGGCGATATGGCGACGGACATCTGGTCTTCGTTCTGCGCTGCATCCGTCAAACCGGAAATAATCGCGACGAGCTTTGGTCGGATACGATCGGAGCAGTCTCCGATGTTCTTATGCAGCGTCAGGATTGGGCGCTGCAGCGTCCGGGCGACCTGCTTGACGCCTTCGACGACATCGCACTTGCTTCGCTGCGCTTGGAT
>NZ_JBNDHS010000726.1:0-237 GCF_056755095.1 Rhizobium sp. SVR5-9E
TTTCAGGACGGAAAATGGACGACCATTCTCGAAACTCCTGAAAAGAAATATCGCCTGGATGATCTTTCTGCGGTTTGGTACAGAAGGGCTTACAATATAGGCACTGGAGTAAGAGAAGAAATGGATGAAAAATTCTATGGTGCAGCAATGGGAGAGATCCGCAATACACTTTTCGGATTCCTGGAATCGGTAGATGTCTATTCTCTGGGAAAACCTAGTGTTTACAGAAGGCTGGAC
>NZ_JBNDHS010000727.1:0-237 GCF_056755095.1 Rhizobium sp. SVR5-9E
GTTGAAACCTTAAAAGGCAGTTTCATCATATTGTCCATTGCCAGAACTTTCAATGCTCCGGATCCTATTCCCAACAGCCCGGACATGGCACCGGCAAACATCATCATAAAAAATCCGGGAACTGTATTTCTAGCCGAGTAGCTTTTTAAAACACCTTTATCAGGGAAGGTTCCGTATAGCTTTAATTTTTCCTCCAGACTTCCTTTAATCAAAGGCTCCTGATGGTCTGGCTTTCCT
>NZ_JBNDHS010000728.1:0-237 GCF_056755095.1 Rhizobium sp. SVR5-9E
GTAGAAGTTTCTTACTTTTTCTTTGATGAAATATTCCTGAACGTCGCCCATTAATCTCAAGGCAAATTCAGTAGAGAAAATACATGTATTCTGAGCCTGGTCTTCTTTTAAAATATCTGCCTGAACGGTTCCACGAACGGTCGCGATGGTTTTAGCTTTAATTTCAGCGTACACATCGGCGGGAATCACTTCATCACCTGTGATTCCTAATAATTTTAATCCTAAACCGTTATTGGA
>NZ_JBNDHS010000729.1:0-237 GCF_056755095.1 Rhizobium sp. SVR5-9E
CCCCCCCCCCCCCCCCCCCCCTTCTTCCCCGCCACCACCTCCCCCCTCAATGCAGCGTAGTCTCGTGGGCTCGGAGATGTGTATAGGAGACAGGCGCCATGTAGCCGAGATGATTGCGTGCCTCGGCTGCGTCGCGCCACAGATCGAAGCCGGCCACCCGTCCCTCACCGCCCGTCGGCTTGCGAAGGCCGAAAAGCACCTTGAAGGTCGTCGATTTGTCCGTGTCGTTTGGTCCCA
>NZ_JBNDHS010000730.1:0-237 GCF_056755095.1 Rhizobium sp. SVR5-9E
CTTAGGGAGCGCGTACGAAAGTACACGGAATATCCTGATCGGCGGCTTTGCCTGAGGCGTCCGTCATTGGACGCTAAAATGCGGCCTTTCGGCTTGCTAGTTTAGAAGCAAGGACCGTGCCAATTCGGAGTTTGGGTCTAGTTATGGCGTTCTAAGCAAAAAAGCTTCCGCCGGGCAGGCTATGAAGCGATTAAATCAGCAGTGCGCGCTCCCAATATTTGGGCATTGCTCACAAAG
>NZ_JBNDHS010000731.1:0-236 GCF_056755095.1 Rhizobium sp. SVR5-9E
AAGGTCCAGTGCAGCGTGCCGTCCGAATTGCCGTTGACGACCGGATTGGTCGACAGGTGCAGGAAGTCGATCGCGCCGGCCGCTGCCGGATTGTAACCCGCACCGCCGCCGGAGACGGAGAGCACCTTGGCGGTGACGACATCCGTCATGTCGGCGTCATGCACCTTCAGATCGCCCTGCGTCGTCAGGGCGGCATCCGTTTCGGTCAGGCTGCGGGTGACGACGTCCTGGCCAAC
>NZ_JBNDHS010000732.1:0-236 GCF_056755095.1 Rhizobium sp. SVR5-9E
GAATGCTGGATCGCATTTTGCGAAAAGCCGGCTTTCGCGGAGGCGAAATATACGCGATCGACGATCGTGAGATCAACGCGACCAGTTTCCTCATTCAATGCTTCCAGATGGGGGTCATTGACGAGACCGCACTGAAATCCGCACTGAAAATGTATCTCACAACGCAGCTGAGCTCAGGCCCGCTTCCCTTAGCCAGGGAAGACGGTTCACTTGCCAGATGGCAGGACGATGGTGGC
>NZ_JBNDHS010000733.1:0-236 GCF_056755095.1 Rhizobium sp. SVR5-9E
ACACTCGACTAGTCGTCGGCAGCGTCAGATGTGTATAAGAGACAGTCTCATAGCAGGTTTTATCGGCATATTCTGGCTGTCCTGAAGTTCTGCCCATTTTGCTTCATCATATGGCTTTATTGTAGGATTATCTTCTGTAAGAGCCAGCTTAAAGCGTATGAAACTGTTAATATGGCTGTCCGCAATATGATTGACCAACTGTCTTATTGTCCAGCCACCTTCTCTGTGTCTGTCTC
>NZ_JBNDHS010000734.1:0-236 GCF_056755095.1 Rhizobium sp. SVR5-9E
ACCATCTGCAAAGCTGTCGGGAAGCGGTAATCTAACATTTCATTGTCCTGGGTTGCGGTGAATCTTGTTCTTTTTGGCACCGCAGAGGTGAATAATCAATAAGTAACAATATAACAAATACGGCAATTTTTTTGAAGCAGACAACGCCTGACCTGGCCCGTAAAAAAGCGTTTACGCTTCGCGTCTGATGGCAGCATAAGACCCATCCATACGCTTTACCCTGTCTCTTATACACA
>NZ_JBNDHS010000735.1:0-236 GCF_056755095.1 Rhizobium sp. SVR5-9E
GAATAGAATGGATAATAACGAACCCGGCACCCCAGTCGACTCAACCCTGGGTTACACATTCCAGAACGACTCTCTGGCGCTGACGCAGGCGTTTTCATTACCTGAAATAGATTACACCGACATTTCCCAGCGGGAACAGTTGGCCGCGGCTATTAAACGTTGGCCGCTATTAGCTGAATTTGCCCAACAACAATAAGGGAGCCATTGATGGCCATACTAGGATTACAGGGCGTCCG
>NZ_JBNDHS010000736.1:0-236 GCF_056755095.1 Rhizobium sp. SVR5-9E
GTTGCAATTTATCCGAAAGTTTCGAAACCAATGCTACGGTAGATGTTTCGTTCAGCAATGCAGTAACGGGGACCAAACAATTAAAAATGTTAGGGCTAGACCAGAAATACACAAGTTTAACAAAAGAACTTCTGCCCGAAGTAAGAGGACTCGCATCTGCTTACGGATTAAGCTTCATTCCCGGAAGATGGATCGAAAGCATTCAGCTTACCAAAGGAGGAAGTACAGTGACGAAC
>NZ_JBNDHS010000737.1:0-236 GCF_056755095.1 Rhizobium sp. SVR5-9E
CCACCAGGTTGACTCGGATCAGCTATCTTTCGAATTAGCAGCTAAAATGGGATTCAAAGAATCTGGTAGAGCAGCTAAAGCGGTGATCATGGAACCAATTATGAAACTGGAAGTTGTAACTCCGGAAGAATATATGGGTGATATCGTAGGTGGCCTTAACAGAAGAAGAGGTACTGTAAACGGTATGGATGATAGAAACAACGCTAAAGTTATTAAAGCTTTCGTTCCACTATCTG
>NZ_JBNDHS010000738.1:0-236 GCF_056755095.1 Rhizobium sp. SVR5-9E
GATTTACCCCTACATTAGTATAATTGTTTCCACCAGCAGGGTCCATTTCCACTTTTACAAATTTTGCATTGGTTCCCCAGTTTATAGCTCCAAAGTTTCCTGTTGTAGCCGTTCCTTGGCCAATATTTAAGTTAACCAAACCTTTTGAGTTCGTTGTTTTATTATGGGTTTCAGTATATAAAACTGTACCTGTAGCAGAATTTTCTAAAATGCTTATTCTTAGAGAGACATTTCCG
>NZ_JBNDHS010000739.1:0-236 GCF_056755095.1 Rhizobium sp. SVR5-9E
GGAAGGAACTGCGTCAGACGAGCCGGGGAGGCGGTGGTTTCGGGGCAATGCGATGATCGGCGAGCGCCTGCCCGGCGCCGGGCGAAGGATAAGCGAATATATGCTTCGCACTTGTGTCGACCATAAGCGCTGGCGGCACGACTACGCAGACCGTGCAGAAGGCAATATGCGCAGTGTCGCCGGTTACACAAGGATTTTTGGGCAAGTCCGTCCTAGTATGCGCCGACATGTCCATG
>NZ_JBNDHS010000740.1:0-236 GCF_056755095.1 Rhizobium sp. SVR5-9E
GTAGTAATTCCATGCAAAAAAACGTTATAGACCGGGGTTCTTATTTTTCTATTAAGCCTTTCTTAATAATCGATTGTGCAGCGGGACGAGAGGGGTAAAGCCCCCATGCAACGGACGCTAAACGAAACGCCAGGAGGACATTTTACACAACACGTGACACGAGACCTGTTTTCTTAAGACGCAGCATCGTTCATTCCATGACTTAGAAAATCTCTGTGACTCATACCTCTTTACAG
>NZ_JBNDHS010000741.1:0-236 GCF_056755095.1 Rhizobium sp. SVR5-9E
GGTTTTAGCTACCTTAAAAATCTGGGAGAATGATGATCTGGCTAAAAAAATCGGACTTGAAAGAGCATTAGGAAAAATAGACAGAAATAAACTTAATGTAAAAGGCGGAAGTCTTGCCGCAGCTCATCCTTTTGCAGCAACAGGTGGGAGAATCATTGCTACATTGGCAAAACTTCTGGACGAAAAAGGAAGCGGAAAAGGATTTATTTCAATTTGTGCTGCACGCGGTCAGGGCG
>NZ_JBNDHS010000742.1:0-236 GCF_056755095.1 Rhizobium sp. SVR5-9E
GGCCGAGTTCGGTCGCTCCGGTAAAGACGCCTGCGCCGACGAGCGCCGCCGTAATGTAGATCTCGGGCATGAGAAGCACCGAGGGTTCGTTGGCCATCAGATCGCGCAGGATGCCCCCGCAGGTTGCCGTCAATGTGCCGGTGACGAGTGCGATCGTCGGCACGCCGGTCGCCGCGAGGCCCTTGGCCGCACCCATGACGCAACAGGCGGAAAGACCTACCGCATCGAGCCAGATG
>NZ_JBNDHS010000743.1:0-236 GCF_056755095.1 Rhizobium sp. SVR5-9E
TTACAGGATCAAATCCTGAAAACGGCTCATCGAGGATCAGCAGATTGGGTCTGTGAAGAACTGTTACAACAAACTGGATTTTTTGTGCCATTCCTTTTGAAAGCTCAGACAGTTTCTTTTTCCACCATTGGTCGATATTCAGCTTGTCAAACCATTTTCTGGCTTCATTTAAAGCATCATTTTTGCTCATTCCTTTAAGTTCTCCAAAATAAAGGAGCTGGTCTCCGATTGTCATA
>NZ_JBNDHS010000744.1:0-236 GCF_056755095.1 Rhizobium sp. SVR5-9E
CCATCAATAAGAATTAGCTGTGGTAAATTTTCACCTTCATCCAAAAGTCTTTTGTAACGGCGATAGATCACTTCTTCCATAGTAGCAAAGTCGTTCGCTCCTTCTACAGTTTTTGGATGAAAGATTCTGTAATCGGCCTTGCTGGGTTTTCCATCCTTAAAAACAACGCAAGCGGAAACGGGATTTGTACCCTGAATGTTTGAGTTATCAAAGCCCTCAATATGACGAGGTTCCAC
>NZ_JBNDHS010000745.1:0-235 GCF_056755095.1 Rhizobium sp. SVR5-9E
ACATACTGACGACCGCTACGATCTCGGAACCGGCATTGCCCGGGCCGACCGGCGACATTACCGATGACAGCCCCGGACGCGCCGCCGATCGCCGCGCCAACGGCCGCACCTCGGACCTGTCTCTTATACACATCTCCGAGCCCACGAGACTACGCTGCATCTGGGGTGGCGTTTTTTTTTTGGGGGGGGGGGGGGGGGGGGGGGGGGGGGGGGGGGGGGGGGGGGGGGGGGGGGG
>NZ_JBNDHS010000746.1:0-235 GCF_056755095.1 Rhizobium sp. SVR5-9E
ATTATTGGTATTCCCACTCACGTCATTCCATTTGGATACCTTTCCGTTGACATCGGTCGTGAGCGAATTGGAATCATCAGCCTTCAGCCAGAGTGACGCACCGGCGACCCCGCCGGGGCCGGTCTGCGCATATATGAAACTTACCGAGAACAGCAGTATCATACTGACCGCCCGCGCTAAGAACATCTTAATGAGAGCCTTCCCTTTTTTGGGGGGCTCGTAGATTGTATATTTA
>NZ_JBNDHS010000747.1:0-235 GCF_056755095.1 Rhizobium sp. SVR5-9E
TGAGAGGATAGATCCATGAGCGTCCTTGCCTTCACCAACAATGCCAACTCCGCCTCGACGTCCGTCGGATATGCGGGAGCCGCTGTTACGGTCCTGATCTGGGTGGCCTGGATCCTTGCGACACGTCACAGCGCGGCAACACAGCTCGGGACGATCGATATCGGTCTGATCCACTACAGCATCCCGGCGCCCGTACTGGCACCGGTCTGGCTAAAAACCGGTCTGCTACCGAAGG
>NZ_JBNDHS010000748.1:0-235 GCF_056755095.1 Rhizobium sp. SVR5-9E
CCCCCCCCCCCCCCTCCCCCACCCACAAGCCCACCCCCTAGATGCAGCGTAGTCTCGTGGGCTCGGAGATGTGTATAAGAGACAGACGTCATGATGGCAGGCACGAACCAGCGGCACGACACGCGCGAGCATTCGCGCATCCTGGATATCTTCGGCAGTCATCCATCATGCGCCTGGCGTGCTCGTTCTCGATCTGTCTCTTATACACATCTCCGAGCCCACGAGACTACGCTGC
>NZ_JBNDHS010000749.1:0-235 GCF_056755095.1 Rhizobium sp. SVR5-9E
GATGCAGCGTAGTCTCGTGGGCTCGGAGATGTGTATAAGAGACAGCGTTTATCTCCTGCTCATGCCGGGATTTCTCATTGTTAATGGAATTCTTACAGGAACCGGGCTCGAATCTCCTATTGTTAATTACAATCCTAATCAGTTTATGGGGATCAGAATTTTTACCATCCCTGTTGAAGATACTGTTTATGGATATGAGCTTATTCTGTGGAACATCTTTTTCTTTCAAATCTTT
>NZ_JBNDHS010000750.1:0-235 GCF_056755095.1 Rhizobium sp. SVR5-9E
CTCCCCGGGATGTTATTGGCAGCCATCCAGTCGAGATCGTCATAATACGCATTGATCTCTTGGGCACGCGCAGCATCCGCGCCCGCCAGTGCTCTGGTGCGTTGCGCCGCCAAACCCGCGCGGGCTGTCGCCGAGCCGAGCGGAGTCATGGCATGCGCCTCTTTCGCCATGGCTTCCTGGTTCGCGAGGTTCTGTTTCGTACGCGAATCGACGATACGTTTGGCCGTGTCGATGT
>NZ_JBNDHS010000751.1:0-235 GCF_056755095.1 Rhizobium sp. SVR5-9E
CTGCCAGGCGGCCGGATCAAGCTGCTGCCATTTCGTCGGCGGAAAACTGGCAAAGGGAGGGAGATGCACGTCGTGCATGGAGAAGAACTGCCGCGTGTGGCCAAGGATTTCATTGATTTCGGAGCGTTTCATGGGGCCCCCTGGACGCTATGTCAGGCCTCACCCCAACTCTCCCGCGAAGAGAAGATCAGGGTGAGGGCATCAAACCGCACTACATCACTTCACTGTCCACCCT
>NZ_JBNDHS010000752.1:0-235 GCF_056755095.1 Rhizobium sp. SVR5-9E
GGGGGGGGGGGGGGGGGGGGGGGGGGGGGAGGGGGGAGGGGGAGGTGTGCATGGGCCAGGAGATGGGTGATGCGGTTGGCAGTAAAATCGATGACGCTTTCGCGCGCAGCCGCAGGCGACGAAAGGCTTGCAGCTCCGCGAACCGCGCGCTCGGCCCAGTCGGCATTGCGGTGCCGGAGTTCCGCCAACCCACGGATATAGGCCACCGCATCGTTGATCGCCTTCGCCTCGCCCG
>NZ_JBNDHS010000753.1:0-235 GCF_056755095.1 Rhizobium sp. SVR5-9E
GTCTTCAATCTGCCTTCCGCGACGGCGCGACGGAATTCAAGCAGGTTCGTGCTCGACTGCGTGACGTCGACATTGATCGGATCGAGTTGGCGGATGGTGGTCAGTGCGGTCGTCTGGTCCGCGGTGACGAGAGCGCCAACGGTGACTGCGGAAGCATCGACACGGCCGCCGATCGGCGCGCGCATCTTGGTGTAGTCGAGATTGATGCGCGCTGTTTCCAGGGCCGCTTTGGCGG
>NZ_JBNDHS010000754.1:0-235 GCF_056755095.1 Rhizobium sp. SVR5-9E
GATCCCATCCCCTGAGAAGAGCTGTAGATTACCATAGTGCCGTTAGGTGCCAGACTTGGCGTTTCATCCAGGAACGTTGACGACAGAACTTGAACGCCACCCGCTACCAGATCTTGTTTGGCAATGTGCTGCTGCCCACCGTTGGAGCCGACCATTACCATAAATTTACCGTCGCTGCTCACGTCCGCGTTTTGGTTCTGCGAACCTTCCCAGGTAATACGCTGTGGAGCACCGC
>NZ_JBNDHS010000755.1:0-235 GCF_056755095.1 Rhizobium sp. SVR5-9E
GTGGTGGATGCCGCGCCTTGCTTGACCGGAGTGGCAGACGATGACCGTTTTCCATCGCAACGAGACCCGCGACCCGCTTCCCGACGATCTCAAGGGCGGCGTCATCGCCATCGGCAATTTTGACGGTGTGCATCGCGGTCATCAGTCGGTCCTCGATCGGGCGCTGGAGATCGCCAGGGAGCGGGGCGTTCCAGCTCTGGTGCTGACCTTCGAGCCGCATCCCCGCACCGTGTTC
>NZ_JBNDHS010000756.1:0-235 GCF_056755095.1 Rhizobium sp. SVR5-9E
GGCGACAAGGTAGTGCCCTATTTCCGCGGCCACGAGGAGGAGAATCCGGCGCTCGGCTGGCGTGCGATCCGCCTCGCGCTCGATCGGCAGGGACTACTGCGGACGCAGCTTCGTGCCCTGCTGAGGGCTGCGGCGGGCATCGAGCTGAAGCTCATGGTGCCGATGTTGACCGAGGTCTCCGAAATCGCCGCGGTGCGCGAATTGCTACAGAAGGAAGTGCAGCATCTCTCCCGCT
>NZ_JBNDHS010000757.1:0-235 GCF_056755095.1 Rhizobium sp. SVR5-9E
GCTTGTGCGGGCCCCCGTCAATTCCTTTGAGTTTTAATCTTGCTACCGTACTCCCCAGGCGGAATGTTTCATGCGTCAGCTGCGCCACCGAACAGTATACTGCCCGACGGTTAACATTCATCGTTTACGGCGTGGACTACCGGGGTATCTAATCCTGTTTGCGCCCCACGCTTTCGCACCTCAGCGCCAGTAACGGACCAGTGAGCCTCCTTCGCCACTGGTGTTCCTCCGACTA
>NZ_JBNDHS010000758.1:0-235 GCF_056755095.1 Rhizobium sp. SVR5-9E
GTACTGTAACACCATCTTGAACAAATTCGTCAATTCTTTGATATCCTTGATTCGAAACTGATCCTTGTACGAAAGCAGATAGATTATCTTTAGTGAATTCGACCTGACCAAATCCGCTGTACCAAAGCACTTCCCCATCATTGCTGTAACCAATTCTCTCATTTAAAGGAGTCTGACTTCCTCCAAAAGGATTCCGGCTTAGCTTCTTATAATCAGAGGTAGCTGTTACAACGTT
>NZ_JBNDHS010000759.1:0-235 GCF_056755095.1 Rhizobium sp. SVR5-9E
GCACCTATGAGGCCGAGGCGCGGCGGCTGGCGCGCTTCCAGGATCACGGCCATACCCCGGGACCGGTCCAGCCGCCGCCCGAGGAACGCACAAATGAGTTCCCGCTGACCCTCGACTTGCGGACTCCGCTCCTGCAATGAGTATGATGGTGGGGCAGGGAGAGGCGCATGGCCGAGGGCGCAGCCGAAGAGAACGACAAGGCGGGTAGGGCGCCAAGTCAACGTGATGGCCAACG
>NZ_JBNDHS010000760.1:0-234 GCF_056755095.1 Rhizobium sp. SVR5-9E
CTTAACCCGGCAGATGCCGCGAAGCTTGGCGTTAACGCGGGTGCGAACATCGCCTTTAGCTATGATGGCCAGACAATCAGCTTGCCGCTGATTATCTCCGAAAGTCTGACAGCAGGGCAGGTGGGTCTGCCGATGGGTATGCCAGGCATCGCGCCGGTACTGGCGGGTGCGCGTCTTGATAATCTGCAGGAGGCAAAAGCATGAGTTGGTTAACGCCGGATCTTATCGACATCC
>NZ_JBNDHS010000761.1:0-234 GCF_056755095.1 Rhizobium sp. SVR5-9E
CGTGGGCTCGGAGATGTGTATAAGAGACAGAAATGGATGCAGGTTTCGAATTTATGTCTAAAATGGGCTTCGATTACTACTGTTTCCATGATATCGATCTTGTAGATCCTGCAAACAACTGGAAAGAGTACGAGAAAAACCTTCAGGCAGTTGTAGACTATGCCAAGCAAAAGCAGGCTGAGACGGGAATCAAGCTTTTATGGGGAACAGCAAGCGTTTTTACCCATGAAAGAT
>NZ_JBNDHS010000762.1:0-234 GCF_056755095.1 Rhizobium sp. SVR5-9E
CGACTAGTCGTCGGCAGCGTCAGATGTGTATAAGAGACAGGGCGTGCTTCGCGCCCATCCCGATCTTGCCGGGCGTCTGGCGATCGCGACAATGGAGAAGGCGCTGAACATCAAGGACTACATGACAGAGGCTCGCGTCACTGCAAAGTCTGTCTCTTATACACATCTCCGAGCCCACGAGACTACGCTGCATCTAGGGGGGTGGGTTTTGTTTGGAAAGGAGGGGGGGGGGGG
>NZ_JBNDHS010000763.1:0-234 GCF_056755095.1 Rhizobium sp. SVR5-9E
AGTCGTCGGCAGCGTCAGATGTGTATAAGAGACAGCGGCTATTCCGACATGGTGGGCCTGGCAGAGACGCTCGGCGCGCCCGTGGTCGATACACAGTGGCGCCTGAACTTCCCGACCGAGCATCCGCTCGACATGCGGATGAGCAAGGACCTGTCTCTTATACACATCTCCGAGCCCACGAGACTACGCTGCATATAGGGGGTCGGCTTGTGCTTTGAAAGAGGGGGGGGGGGG
>NZ_JBNDHS010000764.1:0-234 GCF_056755095.1 Rhizobium sp. SVR5-9E
GGATATATCAACGTACCGATCGGCATCACCGGCATGAGCTTTGTCTCGATCTATATCGACGAGCTGAAGGGCAAGGCCGCCGGTCACTTCGATACGATCGGCTTCATCCTCTCGGGCATTTCGCTCGGCTCGATGCTCTTCGTCTTCGAACTGTCGAGCAATGACGGGGAGGGATCGTTTTCGATCTTCCTGATCGCCGTTGGCCTGCTCTTCGGCATTGCCTATCTGCGCCAC
>NZ_JBNDHS010000765.1:0-234 GCF_056755095.1 Rhizobium sp. SVR5-9E
AATTGCCGCTGCGGACCGGACGTCGAATGGGTCGAGCGCAAAGATGACCCGTCGGTGGATCCTGCTCGATCCGCCGCGTTCTACAAAGCGATCAAGTTCTATTGGCCCGGTTTGCAGGAGGGGTCGCTGCAGCCGGCATATGCGGGTATGAGGCCCAAGATTCATGGCCCCGAAATGCCTCAGCCGGACTTTCGCATCGACGGACCCGCCGAGCATGGTGTCCCAGGGCTTGTG
>NZ_JBNDHS010000766.1:0-234 GCF_056755095.1 Rhizobium sp. SVR5-9E
GTTTATGCCCTTGGCGCGGGATCGTCACTGGTTGCCCGCGACAGCACCAGCCAGTGGCCGCAGGCGGCGAACGCCCTGCCCGACGTCGGCTATTTGCGCCAGCTTAACGCGGAGGGGATCTTATCCATGCGCCCGACGCTGGTGCTGGCCAGTGCCCAGGCGCAGCCCTCGCTGGCGTTAAAACAGGTCGAGCAAAATCACGTCAGTGTCGTCACCGTTCCCGGCAGTCATGAC
>NZ_JBNDHS010000767.1:0-234 GCF_056755095.1 Rhizobium sp. SVR5-9E
GCTTACCAGCGTGGAGCTGCGGGATATCTCCGCCTACATGGAGAGCCTCAAATGACTATCAGCGATGAAGTTGAGGACCTGCGCGATACGGGATTGGACGAGATGGAACTCGACCGCCGTCTTTCAGAGACCTGGTCGACACCTGCGGGGTTTTGGGGCGCCCTTTCGACCGTCGACCATAAGATCATCGGCCGCCGATTCATCGTGACGGCCTTCGTGTTCCTGGCGCTCGGT
>NZ_JBNDHS010000768.1:0-234 GCF_056755095.1 Rhizobium sp. SVR5-9E
GGAAACCAAAGGCACTTGCAGGAGGTTACGAACACACTTGTTTTAAACCTCCGGAGGACTACGGAAGTCTTGCACAACTTGCTGGAAATAAAATGCGATGTACGGAGGTTACAAACATACTTGTTTTAAACTTCCGGAGGACTACGGAAGTCTTGCGCAACATGTGGGAAGCCAAATGCTGTTTCTAGGTTATGCTATTTCGCAACAGTGATCGTCAGTTTGTTTTTATTTTGT
>NZ_JBNDHS010000769.1:0-234 GCF_056755095.1 Rhizobium sp. SVR5-9E
TTCTTACTCCGGGTAAAAACCTGAAGATCGTAGGCAGCAAGATCAAAATCATGGGCGATGATCCTATGCGGGGAGTTTATTTCGTTAATACCGCTACCCAGTCCAGAACCCAGGTGGAAGCGTTCGACATTGTCGTCAACAATCCTTCGGAGCTTATTGTGGTGATTCCAGCCCTACCCGCAGGAAGCTACACCCTGGAAGTGTCAACCCAATACACGGAAGGCAGCCTATTGA
>NZ_JBNDHS010000770.1:0-234 GCF_056755095.1 Rhizobium sp. SVR5-9E
ATTCTATGCAGAAAGCTTTCTCAAAAATAAGTTCCTGTAATTTGCTCATGGCATCTCTGCGGTAGAAAATTATTTTCCCGTTCTTTACTTGGTTATGATCCAGCATCCAGCTTAGCAATTCAGGATTTCCGGTACTTTCAATGCGAATCACGATTTCCCCACCTTTTGGCATTCCCTTTGGCTTGCCCGTGCCATCAACCGGCTGTGTAAAATTGTATTTACACTCTAATATGT
>NZ_JBNDHS010000771.1:0-234 GCF_056755095.1 Rhizobium sp. SVR5-9E
GGGGAAGCTACCTCAGTTTGCTATGAACCAGCCTCGAGGTAGGGTGAAGAAGTTTAGGAGAGCGTCGGCGGCTGGTGGGGCACTGTCTTGAAATCGTTGCGTTAAGAAGGACTACATCCAAGAGATCACCAATATCGACGATGCATTCGAACTGTTGGAGGAATAGCCCGGCCATCGAAGTGATCTTGCCTACGACATAGTTCTAAAGGCTTGTCGTGATGCTTACGTTGGCCG
>NZ_JBNDHS010000772.1:0-234 GCF_056755095.1 Rhizobium sp. SVR5-9E
GGGGGGGGGGGGGGGGGGGGGGGGGGGTGGGGGGAGGAGGGGAGAGCCGATGGATTAATTTGACCAATTAGAGATTGGTCTTATGGATGAAATCTTGGTAATCTAGCCGGCGATCTTGTCGAGGAATGCTGCGAGATCATCGGTGACGAAATCGATGTGATCCTCCTCTCCGCTCGTCTTCTCCCACCACCCGACGACGGTTTCCTCAAGATTGTTCGTCACCAGAGGGACAGT
>NZ_JBNDHS010000773.1:0-234 GCF_056755095.1 Rhizobium sp. SVR5-9E
GGGGGGGGGGGGGGGGGGGGGGGTGGGGGAGGGGAGTTTGTGTCCGCTTGTGTTTAGGTGCCCGGAAGAAATTTTCGGGATCGTTTTCCTCGATGATCTCGCCGTCGGCCATGAAGATGACCCGATCGGCGACCTGACGCGCGAAACCCATTTCGTGGGTCACGCAGATCATCGTCATTCCGTCACGGGCGGGCCCGACCATGGTGTCGAGAACTTCCTTGACCATTTCAGGAT
>NZ_JBNDHS010000774.1:0-234 GCF_056755095.1 Rhizobium sp. SVR5-9E
GTTGTCAACCATCCGGGCGAATTCGAGGGATTATCGGCGAACTAAAGCGGCCCCGGCTTTTCCGGCATGCACTTCAAGTTCCATGGTCTCAGCCCGGCCGATTTCGACCAGTGGGTTCAAAACGCAAAGACACAAGGCACGCCACTCAGCCGAGACGCATACCTGAAGCTTGAAAAGCACAGCCAGACCGAACCCGCGCGGTATTATGCATCGTTCGACAACGGTCTCTACCAT
>NZ_JBNDHS010000775.1:0-234 GCF_056755095.1 Rhizobium sp. SVR5-9E
GATACGCAGCACGCCCAGGGCAGCACGACGCAGCGCAAACGGGTCTTTGTCGCCTTTTGGATGCTGGCCGATGCCAAAGATACCTGCAAGGGTGTCCATCTTATCGGCAATCGCGACCGCACAGGCCACCGGATTAGACGGCAGCGCGTCACCCGCGAAACGCGGCTGATACTGCTCGTTCAGGGCCACGGCCACATCTTCCGCTTCACCGTCGTGACGCGCGTAGTGCATCCC
>NZ_JBNDHS010000776.1:0-234 GCF_056755095.1 Rhizobium sp. SVR5-9E
GGGGGGGGGGGGGGGGGGGGGGGGGGGGGAGGGAGTAGTGGAGAGGGGCGGAAGGCATGAAGACTATCCTTCCTTCCTCAAGCTCGTCTTCTGGCTTTCGAATATCCGCGGCGCTCTGATCACCCTGCCGCACAAGATCACGACGATGAGCCTGCTAGATGAGGTTTCGACCAACGCCAGAATGGCAGGCTCCTGCAATGCGGTCAAACTTGGAGCCGACGGCAGACTGGTCGG
>NZ_JBNDHS010000777.1:0-234 GCF_056755095.1 Rhizobium sp. SVR5-9E
CGTCGGTACCGCTGCCGTAGCGGATCCAGCCTGCACCGCCCAGGGCCAGCAGCGGCCCCGCGGTCTTACGTTCAAGATGGATGCAGATCCCATCCAGCATGCGTTGCGGCAATTTCTGGCTTCCGTCCATCGCAGTTCGCCAGGTCCGGTGCTGCAGTGCCGGATTGGCAAAGCGTTCAAGCAGGCGATCAGCATAAGCCGTGAGGTCGACATCCTTAATACGCAGCGTAGGAG
>NZ_JBNDHS010000778.1:0-233 GCF_056755095.1 Rhizobium sp. SVR5-9E
AGAGACAGGGCCATAAAGATTAGGATCGTTAAATACCACCTGCATATCCAGAGTCCATACAGGTTTGTCTTTGGTTCCTGCATTTAATATACCGAAATTGCTGGCGATGAGCCAGTTGCTGTCTTCGTTGAATTTGAGCAGTGTATTTCCGGAACCAGGTCCTATCGGTATAGTACCCGGTTTGGGTTCGGTAAAGGCTTCCTGCATAGCGGTGGTCACACCCTTGATCTGTC
>NZ_JBNDHS010000779.1:0-233 GCF_056755095.1 Rhizobium sp. SVR5-9E
GTCCATATGGAATACATTCTTGAATAATGTTTTCTCAGGCTGGTTGATCCAGAAGTTATCTGTAAGGTTTGGTCCGATACCTCCGCTACCGTCTTCTTTGTGACAAGATGCACAGTTTGTCTTAAAGAGTTCTTTACCTTCTGCAATATTATCCGCCGAATATTTTGCCGTTTCAATAGTTACCGTAGGCTGTGTTTTCTGATATTCTTCAATACTAGCCAACTGCTCCTTAT
>NZ_JBNDHS010000780.1:0-233 GCF_056755095.1 Rhizobium sp. SVR5-9E
ACTTACAGTGGATTTGATATGCAGCCTTTTCCCTATGATCGCTCCTCCGGTTACTTCCAACGCTTTATCATTGTCATCATCGATTGTGCTGTTGATGCTTACCTGTTTATTAAACAAAGCATCGTCATTGAAGGTGCTTTTTTTATTGGTATAGAGATTTCCGTTTAAATTGGTGTTGCCGGTAACACTGATATCTTCGCCTACGTTCATATCTTCTTTAATGCCCACTCCCC
>NZ_JBNDHS010000781.1:0-233 GCF_056755095.1 Rhizobium sp. SVR5-9E
CTGTTGAGCGGCACGGTACGGATCGGCAATGATCCGGCGACCGCGCCGCTCGACATCTGGTGCCGTGCCTTCGACCACCCGAACCCCTTCGTCGTCGACGCGAGTTATCTGCCGACGTCGGCTGCGGTCAACCCGGCGCTGACGGTGGCGGCACATGCGCTGCGCGTTGGGGATCATATCCTGCAGAAGGAGCTGGCGTGATGGCGGGCGAAAGACGGTCGGTCGCACTTGTC
>NZ_JBNDHS010000782.1:0-233 GCF_056755095.1 Rhizobium sp. SVR5-9E
CCTCCCAGATGCAGCGTAGTCTCGTGGGCTCGGAGATGTGTATAAGAGACAGATAACGACGATATCGAAACCGCCCAAGAGCATGAAAACCCTCCCTCGGCGCCAGGACGCGCCGCATCATCAGATGTGGTGAGTTAACATGTTCTTTGCAATTCGGAAATGACAGCCTCAGACCCAGCCAAGCAGCTCGCGGCGCACAACTTTTTCCAACACGCGCATGCCGTCCTCGCTGT
>NZ_JBNDHS010000783.1:0-233 GCF_056755095.1 Rhizobium sp. SVR5-9E
GCAATACCTCGGCTCCCCGCGCGCCGAACTATGCCTCGCGGCTTGCAACCCGCCCGGTCACGCGCCAGTTGGGCGCGACGATGCTCAAGGAAGAGATCGAAGTCGAACTGATGGCGGAAATGGAATATCGTCCGGCCGCGAACGTGGTCGTACCGATTTCCCGCCGTATTGGCCTGACCGAGCTTACTGAACGCACCTGCAAGTAGCCGGTCGGCGATCCGCTGAAGGATGAT
>NZ_JBNDHS010000784.1:0-233 GCF_056755095.1 Rhizobium sp. SVR5-9E
CCCTTGCCGCGCCTCCTGTATCCCCTAGCCATTCAGCGCGGGATTGACGACGCGGCGAACTCGGATAGGGCCTGTCGCGCGGACCAGGGTTCCACAAAAGGCTTAGCAGGTACGACCAGGGCTCGCCCAAAACGTGTCAGAAAAGGCGCGCCCTGTCGCAGACCACGGCATCGGACTATGTTGGAGAGTGGATGTCGCCGTCAGATGCTGCGCCTCGGGGGCAAACAGCACTC
>NZ_JBNDHS010000785.1:0-233 GCF_056755095.1 Rhizobium sp. SVR5-9E
CCGCTGCCGTTCGTTTTCCTCGCCGCGGGCGACGGTAATCACCGGCAGATTCTCGTTCGCACGCATCAACGAGAAGCGGAGCTCCGCCTCCTTCGAGAAGCGGTCGGCGTTCAGTTTCACCAGTTTCCGGCCGGCGATCTGGCTGAGGACGGAGGCGGATGCGGCATAGAAGACCGCAGCCCAGACCATGTAGCCCGGGATTGTAAAGGTGTAGGTGCGGAAATGGAAGACGA
>NZ_JBNDHS010000786.1:0-233 GCF_056755095.1 Rhizobium sp. SVR5-9E
GGTTATCACCGTCTTATCATACATTTTCTGCGTGCGCTGTTCCCACGGAACCGTTTTAAGAAGATGGTCTTTCAATTGATCCGCCTCTTCCCGATTTAGGAAATTCTCCCTGTATTCCAAAAGATCTTTTGGAAACTGATAAAATTCTTCCGCATCAAATAAACTCAGTTGGCTCATTGTAGTTTTTCTAAATATTTGTTTTTATAATTTTACCTTTTTACTGGATATTTATT
>NZ_JBNDHS010000787.1:0-233 GCF_056755095.1 Rhizobium sp. SVR5-9E
TTTTATTGTTCGGTAAAAATAATAAATACCGGAACATTAGCCTTGTCATTCTCTATTTTCTTTCTCTTATTTATCTTAATTATTTTGAATCCGTAGATAAGATTTCAGCAGCCAAACAGCTTCCGGGGACTTTATCTTATTTTATTCCGGGAATGCTGATTTACTTTAATTTCGATCAATTTATTAAGAACAAAAACACACTTTTTATCATTGCCGTCACGACTGTCTGGATA
>NZ_JBNDHS010000788.1:0-233 GCF_056755095.1 Rhizobium sp. SVR5-9E
TTCCTGAAGCTACCGCTCTGGATTCAGCTTCCGTCAATCTCTTTGCATCCGTCCCTTTTACCCCGTCTCCGTAATCATTTGCGTAATTCGATAAGATCTGATACAACAAAGTCACTACAAGTGCCAGTACGAAAATTCTCCAGTCCCATGTTCCGCCTTCGCCATATAATCTCCATTTGGCAATGAAAGCACCCATGATAATTCCACTTAATGAAAGTGGTAATGTTCTAAGC
>NZ_JBNDHS010000789.1:0-233 GCF_056755095.1 Rhizobium sp. SVR5-9E
GCGCAGGTGCGGTGTGTGCGCCTGACTTTTCCCGGATGCGGATTCGTATCCACCAATCAGGGCATCCAGCATTCTCGCAGTGGTCACACCAGGAAGGTCAGAGTCCCGGGCGGCGGAGGCGAGGGAAAGCCCCAGCCTTATGAGATCGTGAGCGGGATTGCCAATGACAGCCTGATCAAAATCCCTGATCTGAACGGCAACGTCGCCGTTACGATCCGCCAATGCCCCGAGAT
>NZ_JBNDHS010000790.1:0-233 GCF_056755095.1 Rhizobium sp. SVR5-9E
CCCATCGACTGCGCGGCCTTCGACGCATAGCCGGCGAGCAGCACTCCACCGCAGACGCTGAGCGCACCCGAAGCGATGACGGCGATTAGGACGATCCGCCGGGTGTTGATGCCGGAGGGATAGGCCGCGCGCTCCTGGTTGCCGATGCCGTAGACGGCGCGGCCAAATGTCGTGCGGGTAGAGCCGAAGACCGTAACGGCGCCGACAGCTGCCCAGATGATGACTGCATTGGG
>NZ_JBNDHS010000791.1:0-233 GCF_056755095.1 Rhizobium sp. SVR5-9E
ATGTGCAACAAAGGCCCGCCTTACTTCTACGAAGAGCCTCAGCAGCACTGCAGGGATCGCCTTAAGAAAAAACCTTCAGCGTGGACCCGGTTCACCCCAGACTACCCGTCCCGATGGCACAATGCCAGAAGGTCTAAACTAGGTATACTAGCCCAAAGGTGCTAGCGAAGCCGACAACTTGCAAAAGACACGGAATTGAAGTTGGCCTGCAGGGCTTCCGAGGGCTTGGATGC
>NZ_JBNDHS010000792.1:0-233 GCF_056755095.1 Rhizobium sp. SVR5-9E
GCGATCTAGTCGATCACGTTGTTTCCAACGCCCGCGAGGCGCATTGCCGCAAACTGGCGGAGACCGCTTCGCAATCCCGGCTGCTCGGAGGCTTCGAGGCCACCTTCAACCTTGCCTATGTGCCGCAGCGGATCGAGATCTACGACAGCTCGCACATCATGGGCACGAATGCAGTTGGCGGCATGTTCGTCGCAGGGCCGGAAGGCTTCGTGAAGAGCCAGTATCGCAAGTTC
>NZ_JBNDHS010000793.1:0-233 GCF_056755095.1 Rhizobium sp. SVR5-9E
GCTTTGCGCCCTCTTTGCGAAGAACATCGTTCATCGACTGATCGGCCCTCTTCTCCAGCCCCTTGTCTATTTTCGTATCGACGATGAGTTCTTCCTTGACGTCGCCGATCAGGCCCGGCAGTTCGTCCATAACCATATCATCCACATACTGGCCAGCGCCGGACCAATAGCTCTTCGCCTTGGAGGGCGCCTGCTTCATCTCCGTCTTCACTTCGTCGTCGGTAATGTAGCCC
>NZ_JBNDHS010000794.1:0-233 GCF_056755095.1 Rhizobium sp. SVR5-9E
TCGGCGCGGAGCTCCGTCTAGTTTTTCTGGCCGTAGGACTCGTCGCGCACGGAATACCAGCCGGCGTCGGAATCCTTGTAGATGTCGCCGTCCTCCGCCATTCGGTTCCAGATCTCTCTGGAAGCCTCGTGATGACGCTCTTCGGTGGTCCTTATGAAGTCGTCGTTCGAGGCGTTCAGCAGCTTGGCCCTCGCCTGGAACTCACCGTAGTTGCGGTCCGCGAGCCCCTGAGC
>NZ_JBNDHS010000795.1:0-233 GCF_056755095.1 Rhizobium sp. SVR5-9E
CGGCAGCCCTCGGCGCGACATTCGTCGGAATGCAGGCATTCGAATGGACCAAACTGATCAGGGAAGGCGTTCGTCCCTGGGAGAACCCTTGGGGCGCAGCGCAATTCGGGTCGTCCTTCTTCATGATCACGGGCTTTCACGGCACCCATGTGTCGATCGGGGCCCTGTTCCCCCTGATCATGGCACGCACAGTGTGGCGGGGGGCCTTCGATCAGGAAAGGCGGGGATTTTTC
>NZ_JBNDHS010000796.1:0-233 GCF_056755095.1 Rhizobium sp. SVR5-9E
ACGATATGTACGGCAAAACCGATGAAAAAGAAGCGATCGCAACGATTCACCGCTCTTTAGAACTGGGTGGGAATTTTCTTGACACCGCTGATTTGTACGGCCCCTTCAAAAATGAACACTTGATTGCCAAAGCGATTGAAGGCAATAGAGATCAGTATATCATCACCACCAAATTCGGATGGGAAATTGATGATAACGACCAGGTAACATGGAAGATCAACGGAACTAAAGAC
>NZ_JBNDHS010000797.1:0-232 GCF_056755095.1 Rhizobium sp. SVR5-9E
GCGTGAGGATGCTCTACAATAGTTGTAAAGCATCAGGAACACGGATCACATGCTTCACCTGCACATTTCGGTCGTCCGCCGCGCGCTGGCGATTGCCGGCCTGGCCCTGCCTCTCGCAGGGTCCGCCGCCTCGTCAGTCACCCCCGGCGTCTACCTCGAAGAGATGACGTCGCCGGAATTGCGCGACCGCATCGCGGCCGGCGCCACGACGGCCCTCGTGCCCATCGGCGGC
>NZ_JBNDHS010000798.1:0-232 GCF_056755095.1 Rhizobium sp. SVR5-9E
CCGAGATCTACACTCGACTAGTCGTCGGCAGCGTCAGATGTGTATAAGAGACAGTTCTTTTCCTCCGGGTACTTAGATGTTTCAGTTCTCCGGGTTTGCTCCTCTTGCGAGGTGACTGGTCTTCAACCAGCCGGGTTGCCCCATTCGGACATCTCGGGATCAATTCGTGTGTGCCAATCCCCCGAGCTTTTCGCAGCTTACCACGTCCTTCTTCGCCTCTGAAAGCCTAGGC
>NZ_JBNDHS010000799.1:0-232 GCF_056755095.1 Rhizobium sp. SVR5-9E
GTACCGGATCAAATTCATGCTATTTTGACGGTGAAAATATTAAAATTCAATTACCGTCAATAGGTTTTCTTGTGGGAGATGAAGGTAGCGGAAGTGCTATCGGAAAACAATTGGTACGTAGATTCTTTATGCAGAAACTTCCTGAAGATCTTTCCGGCGAATTTGAGCAAACGTATAACCTCACCCTGGATGAAGTACTGAAAAACATGTACCATACAACCCGTCCCAATGC
>NZ_JBNDHS010000800.1:0-232 GCF_056755095.1 Rhizobium sp. SVR5-9E
CCCCCCCCCCTCCCTCCAAGCAAAACACGCCCTCCCAGATGCAGCGTAGTCTCGTGGGCTCGGAGATGTGTATAAGAGACAGGCTCGGCGTCGCCATCAATGCTGCCGATGTGACTTTTGACAGTCCCGCAATTCCTGCCGCCTATTCAGCATTCCTGCCACAGACGGTAGATGTGCCTGTCTCTTATACACATCTGACGCTGCCGACGACTAGTCGAGTGTAGATCTCGGT
>NZ_JBNDHS010000801.1:0-232 GCF_056755095.1 Rhizobium sp. SVR5-9E
AATTATAGGATGAATGCAGAGCTGTTGAGGGACGGCGAATGCAAGGAAAGCTAAAAGACCTGTATATAATGTGGAAGGGTTTTGGAGTTGGAGTGTCGGAGAGTTTTAGAGATAGAGGGTTTGAAAGGAGAGTGGTGATGTGGAGGAACTTATGAGCAGTATGGATCTTATAGGATGAATGCAGAGCTGTTGAGGGACGGCGAATGCAAGGAATGCTAAAAGACCTGTATAT
>NZ_JBNDHS010000802.1:0-232 GCF_056755095.1 Rhizobium sp. SVR5-9E
AAGATGCAGCGTAGTCTCGTGGGCTCGGAGATGTGTATAAGAGACAGGGCCTGCTCAGGGATGCCGATCCCTCCAATCTCGAGCTCTGAACGCCGCGCTTTCGGGCGAGAAGGATGCCGAGGTCAAGAACACGATGGAAGCCCTGTCTCTTATACACATCTCCGAGCCCACGAGACTACGCTGCATCTAGGGGGGCGGGGTGTGTGTGGAGAGAGGGGGGGGGGGGGGGGGG
>NZ_JBNDHS010000803.1:0-232 GCF_056755095.1 Rhizobium sp. SVR5-9E
GGATAATCTGTCCAGTATCTTGTGAACATAAAATCCCAATTAGTCTTTGAAGGTTCAAGATTGGAAACTTTATCACCGGTCGCGAACGAGAAGTAGTTGAAATAAGCATCATCGGTACCATTGGCAATGGTTTTAGAAACGGTAGCATCCCATGATGAATTTGCTGCATTCCACTTAGCATATTTAAAAGTATAACCTCCGAAATAATCGTCGATCATGAACTTATAATAAG
>NZ_JBNDHS010000804.1:0-232 GCF_056755095.1 Rhizobium sp. SVR5-9E
GGCTATGATATCGGCAGTTCTTCTGTAAAAGTTTGTCTCATCGAGGCATCCAGCGGAAAGGTGATTGCTTCAGAATTTTCTCCAAAAAAGGAAATGAAAATCACCGCTATCAATCCCGGATGGGCAGAGCAGAACCCTGGCGACTGGTGGACGAACCTGAAACTTGCTCATGAAGCTGTTATGCACGAATCAGGAGTACATGCGGAAGATATTAAAGGAATTGGTATTACAT
>NZ_JBNDHS010000805.1:0-232 GCF_056755095.1 Rhizobium sp. SVR5-9E
GTGTAGCTGCTGGTGTTCAGATTCCAACAGGAAATTACTTCACCTTTGCGGCACCGCTTAACGGTCCGGGTGGGGTAACCACGAACCTGGTGAGATGGTACCGTGCTGACAGGGATATAGTGACAGGTGCTACCCTTACCTGGAAAGACCAGACCATCAATGCAGACGCGACCCAGTCGGTGGCAGTCAACCAGCCGGTGTACAATACATCAGGAACTTCCCTGTTGAACTT
>NZ_JBNDHS010000806.1:0-232 GCF_056755095.1 Rhizobium sp. SVR5-9E
GCCTGGCACGGCGCAGGTACCTATCGCTCCGTTGACGGTCGCGGTGGCGCAGGGCGCGGTCAACAGCGCTTTGCCCCCCTGAACTCCTGGCCAGATAACGTAAGTCTGGATAAAGCGCGCCGTCTCCTGTGGCCTATCAAGCAAAAATACGGTCAAAAAATTTCCTGGGCTGACCTCTTCATCCTTGCCGGTAACGTGGCGCTGGAGAACTCTGGCTTCCGTACCTTTGGTT
>NZ_JBNDHS010000807.1:0-232 GCF_056755095.1 Rhizobium sp. SVR5-9E
TCCGAAGCCTGCATCAGTGGTGCTTATCGTAATCGCGCTGGCGATCCTTCTCCTTGCCAATCTCCTTCTGGACCTTGCCGGCATTCTTTTCCAGATTGCCCGCCGCTTCCTTGACCGGATTATTGGTAACCTTGCCTACGCCTTCTTTGATTGCACCTTTGACTTCGTGCTTGGTGCCTTCAATGCGATTCTTGTCCATCACATTCTCCTGTAGCGCCGTTTCGCGGCAGGC
>NZ_JBNDHS010000808.1:0-232 GCF_056755095.1 Rhizobium sp. SVR5-9E
GGCCAAGCCGGGCAAGTGGGGTTCGGACGTCTCGCACCTCAACCTGCACAAGACCTTCTGCATCCCGCACGGCGGCGGCGGCCCGGGTGTCGGCCCGTGCGCGGTGAAGTCGCATCTCGCCCCATTCCTGCCGCGTATGCTCGGCGGCGAAGGTTCGGTGGGCATGGTCTCGGCGGCCAGCTTCGGCTCCGCCTCGATCCTGCCGATCAGCTGGATGTACATCACCCTGATG
>NZ_JBNDHS010000809.1:0-232 GCF_056755095.1 Rhizobium sp. SVR5-9E
TTATTAAATAACTTGTCAAAAATTGGAATATCAATTTTAGGTAAAATCAAACTTGGAACTTTTGGAATGTTCAAAGCAAATTTTGGAAAATCAAATGTTGGAATAGGAGGTGTTAATCTCTCTTGCATTTCAACAATTTTATGAACGTTTTCTTGTATTGGACTTATTGAATATGCAAGTTTAGATAACTGATTCCATTTTGCGCTATCTTCCATAATTCTCTGCATTTTTT
>NZ_JBNDHS010000810.1:0-232 GCF_056755095.1 Rhizobium sp. SVR5-9E
GAATAAGTACCGGTAAGGTTAAATTTTAAATGATCATCAAAAAAGCTAGGCCTGATTGCTATATTCCCGGTCGTTCTCTGAAAGCCTGATGTAATCAACAATCCGTCATTATTGAGATGATCTACCGAAAAACGGGTTGGCACCTTGCCAAATAAACTGCCTGAAACAGATGCATTAATATCATTCGTTACTGAAGTTCGAAAAATTTCGTCCTGCCAATCTGTATTAGCAG
>NZ_JBNDHS010000811.1:0-232 GCF_056755095.1 Rhizobium sp. SVR5-9E
GGGTGGTGTCGATCGTCGAGAGCTCGCTGTTCCATGCACGATGGCAGGTGTCCATGTGCAGAAAATGATAATAGAAGCCGCGATACCCCGTCGCGCGGCGTTCGCGCCCCTGACGGCTTTCGGCAAAGAAGCGGAGTGTCGCAAGCGTACTGTCTGCGGCCTCGGCCCGCCGTATCCATCCGCGTTCGACGGCAACAAGATAGCTTGAAAGTGCAAAGCCGAGGGCGGCGAT
>NZ_JBNDHS010000812.1:0-232 GCF_056755095.1 Rhizobium sp. SVR5-9E
AGATTGAAAAGCCCGGAGGCTCCCCGCATTCGGGCGGGCGGCATCGTGCCAAGAGCGATGTTGTTGATGGGCACCATGCACATCATCAGGCCGAAGCAGCGCAGAATCTGCGGGATGAAGAGCTCGTAGAAATCCCAGTCCGCCGTAAGATGCGTCATGATGAAAGTGCCGGCCACGAAGCTGACAAAGCCGATCGCCATCATCAGGCGCAGGTCCATCTCCGTCGATAGCC
>NZ_JBNDHS010000813.1:0-232 GCF_056755095.1 Rhizobium sp. SVR5-9E
GGCGACGACCTGCCTGTGATGGCATTGCAGGTGCTGCGCAGCCGTTGTACTTTAGGCACCTGACATATGCGCACAGTGCTCAGTGTATAGCCGGAGCCAAAGTCCGGTCGCGTTTCAACAGCCGAACGGATAGGCGCGGATATGGAGCTCATCGTCGCCCTTGGCCTGATCGTTTTCACGGTCGTGCTGCTGATTGCGCTCCTGCTGCTGCTGCCCTTGCCGCTGACCTGGC
>NZ_JBNDHS010000814.1:0-231 GCF_056755095.1 Rhizobium sp. SVR5-9E
GGGGGGGGGGGGGGGGGGGGGGGGGGGGGGGGGGGGGGGGGGGGGAGAGCAGGGTGGGGTGCAGGTGATCATTGCTTCCGCGTAGGCTCTCCGTGCCATTCCGCCGGATGAGCTTCTCAGCCTAGTCGGCGAGTTCGAAGCCCTCTTCACCGAAGGCGCTGTCCCCATCGACACCCCCCCCCCCCTCCCATCCCCCTCCCCCCCCCCCCCCCCCCCCCCCCCCCCCCCCCC
>NZ_JBNDHS010000815.1:0-232 GCF_056755095.1 Rhizobium sp. SVR5-9E
TTTCTACACGGCGGACACCATGTTCCCCAAAAATTCAGAAATACGGCCTTGTCTTTAAATGCTTTCAGGTTTGTACTCGGAAAATTGATTCCCTGAAGCTCGATGTCATAATCTTCATCGCTGACATGAACCGCATTTTCAATCGTGGCAATAGGGAAGAACGTATCCTGAAGCTTTTCTTTCACGCCCGGAACAAAAGCAATTACGCCGATAATGACGATCAATACAAGAT
>NZ_JBNDHS010000816.1:0-232 GCF_056755095.1 Rhizobium sp. SVR5-9E
TTGTACCGTAGGCGAAGAATGGGGATTTGCAGGAAGTGCAGTCCTGATTTTGTGTTATATGATCTTTATCGGAAGGATATATTACCTCGCAGAGCAGCAGAAATCTTCTTTTACCCGCGTTTTTGGGTACTGCTTTGCTTCGATTCTTTTAATGCACTTTACCATCAATTTAGGGATGGTTATGGGGCTTTTTCCGACGGTCGGTATTCCGTTACCTTACTTTAGTTACGGA
>NZ_JBNDHS010000817.1:0-231 GCF_056755095.1 Rhizobium sp. SVR5-9E
CACATAATCACTACAATTAGATTCTGTACAGATTACTTTTCCTGTCCATTGACCTTTGATTTCATCCGGCCATACAACAACTTTTACAGAATCTTTTTTCGAAAAAATACTGTCTCTCATTTTTAGGAGTACCTGATATTCAGATTCTTTTTGAGCAAATAGTTTTTCTTTTTCAAGCAGCTGCTTTTCTCTTGCCGCAAGCTCTGTTTCTTTCTTTTTGTCGTCGCAGGC
>NZ_JBNDHS010000818.1:0-231 GCF_056755095.1 Rhizobium sp. SVR5-9E
CGCTGACGTCGAATCCGGACGTATGGGCGAAGACCGTGCTGTTCATCATGTACGACGAGAACGACGGCTTCTTCGACCACGTCGTGCCGCCGCAGCCGCCCACCTCCGCCGCGCAGGGCGCGTCGACCGTGACGACCGACGGCGAGCTGCATACCGTCGTGAACCCGGGGCGCGGCGGCAGCTACACCGCCGACGGGCTGCCGTACGGCCTCGGGCCGCGCGTGCCGATGT
>NZ_JBNDHS010000819.1:0-231 GCF_056755095.1 Rhizobium sp. SVR5-9E
GTGAACGACCTTGACGTCGATTTCGCGAAGGGTCATGTCGACGTGGCGGTCCGGTACGGAAGCGGCAAGTATCCCAACACCGCATCCGAGCGGATCATGAACGAGACCGTAACACCCTGTCTCTTATACACATCTCCGAGCCCACGAGACTACGCTGCATCTAGGGTGGCGGTTTTTGGTTGGAAGGGGGGGGGGGGGGGGGGGGGGGGGGGGGGGGGGGGGGGGGGGGGG
>NZ_JBNDHS010000820.1:0-231 GCF_056755095.1 Rhizobium sp. SVR5-9E
CAGGAATGATATTTCCGTTATTGTACCATTGATACGTGTCATAAATGATAGGATCGACATTAAGAATAATTCCGGGTACGCAGTCTCCGCCTGATTTTAAAATCACAGGTTGCGTAGGAAATCCTGCGAAAAACCCTCCGTATCCTACAGCGTCACTTCCTGCATTGATTCCTGCCATGATTGCTTTGGATGAAACAACTTTTATGGTACCGGTTGTATTCGGAATGCCTT
>NZ_JBNDHS010000821.1:0-231 GCF_056755095.1 Rhizobium sp. SVR5-9E
GTACTGACTTGCGCACTGAAACGGCGGGCTTCTGCTTTTAGATGATGGCTGCGGCGGGTTGCGGTGCAGACGTGTTGCTCAGTGCGGAATGCACGTCGGAAATCAAATTGGCCAGGTCACTGACCTGTCTCTTATACACATCTCCGAGCCCACGAGACTACGCTGCATCTAGGATGCCGTTTTCTTCTTTGAGGGGGGGGGGGGGGGGGGGGGGGGGGGGGGGGGGGGGGG
>NZ_JBNDHS010000822.1:0-231 GCF_056755095.1 Rhizobium sp. SVR5-9E
GCCAATACATGTTCGGCCGGAAGCACGTTAATCGTGCCGATGACATTGGCCGTCATGAAGGCATTTCCGGTCAAGCCGGCAACATCGAGAACCGCTTCGGTCAAGCGGGCAAAAGCCTGCGCTTGCGCTTCAGGCGAAAGCAACCGTTCGGGGAGTGTAAGCGTAATAGGCATGGGACATCTCCTTGTTGGACCTGCGACGGCAATTGATATATACCGATCACTCTTTATC
>NZ_JBNDHS010000823.1:0-231 GCF_056755095.1 Rhizobium sp. SVR5-9E
CTCAAAGAACATACATCATTACTCAATACTTCAGGAAGCATCGGTACAACGCGGTCTACCAAATAAACAGAGGTTGCTCTCTGGTAAGCCTCGTCATCCAGAAGAGTTCCGGGAATTACATAATGAGAGACATCAGCAATATGCACTCCTATTTCCCAATTTCCGTTTTCCAGTTTTCTGATGGATAAAGCATCATCAAAATCCTTAGCATCTTTCGGGTCAATAGTAAAT
>NZ_JBNDHS010000824.1:0-231 GCF_056755095.1 Rhizobium sp. SVR5-9E
GTGGTGCGTGGCAGTCGGTATCGGATGCGTCGTCGAATGCCTATCGCGCAGTGTTTTTCAAGCAGGTGAAGGTGCTTGACGTCGATCTGACTGCACGCGCGGCGCTGAATCCGGACGACGCAGGACGACCGACGTCGGTGGCCGTGCGCGTCTACCAGCTGAAGGATCGCAAGATGTTCGATGCGGCGTCGTATGACGATCTGTTGAAGAGCGATCGCACGGTGCTTGCCC
>NZ_JBNDHS010000825.1:0-231 GCF_056755095.1 Rhizobium sp. SVR5-9E
TATATTTACTGCGCATTTTTTTCCTTAAGTGCCTTCAGATAGTCCTGAACGGAGCGATTGTGGCTGGCAAGGTTGGTGTTAAAGGTATGCCCCCCTTTTCCATCAGCCACAAAATAGAGATACGGTGTTTTAGCAGGATGCGCAGCCGCACGCAGGGAAGCCTCGCTCGGCGTGGCAATCGGGCCCGGCGGCAGACCGCTAATCACGTAGGTATTATACGCCGTTGGCGTC
>NZ_JBNDHS010000826.1:0-231 GCF_056755095.1 Rhizobium sp. SVR5-9E
GTTGAGATTATAGGCCAGTTGCAGGCCGGGAAGTAATTTTGCTTTTTCGAGGGCAATCTGCTGTTCAGAGATATTTTTCTGCTGTTGCAATATTTTAATAACAGGATGCACACTGATTTCCTGCTGAATTCCTGCATTAAAAATTCTTTCATCTTGGGGCAAAAAATACGTTTCGGTATTCAAAAGCCACTGAAACTGATAGCCCAGAACAGAAGGCTCCTGCTGCAATTG
>NZ_JBNDHS010000827.1:0-231 GCF_056755095.1 Rhizobium sp. SVR5-9E
GCAAGAATAATCCCTTTCAGAAATTCTTTTGATTTTGAAGACATTTTCGTTTTATCAATATTCTGAAGAACTTCTAGCCTTTTCTGAGAAAATTTTTCGGTAAAACTTAGATCTTTTCTTTCAGCAAAGAAAATCTTATCATTACTATAACACTGGTAATCAATATCCTTTCGTGCGAGATATTTTGCATAGTTAAACTGAAAAGCGTATTGCGGAGCTTTTGGCTTAGAG
>NZ_JBNDHS010000828.1:0-231 GCF_056755095.1 Rhizobium sp. SVR5-9E
CCACCCTCCAATAGCGCGGTGCGTCGCCACGCTGACGCCTTTGGCTCGTTCGCCGGAGACACCGTCCGGCCGGGGGAACATATGCGAATTTTGAAAGGAGCGGTTGTCGCGCAAGCCGCCCACGCATACGTGATAAAAACGTGTAAACACGACGACTTCATGGGTTGGCAGCGACCGCATGGGAGACTACAGAGCAGGGGACCTCCCAAGCCTCCTCCAAGATCCACCAGG
>NZ_JBNDHS010000829.1:0-231 GCF_056755095.1 Rhizobium sp. SVR5-9E
AACGGGCGAGGTGTCGCGGGTGACATTATTGACCATCATCGAGCACTCCCCTATGCAAGCTTGCTTGCGCCTTCGCTATAGCGCACCCCAGGTGAAAGTCGACTCAGACCGTCGGCAATCACCCCGTAGATTCCTCGCGGCAAATAGAGGAAACAAAGGATCAGCAATGCGCCGCTGAAACACGCCCTGTACATCGCCAACGGCTAGAAGATCGTCGGCAACAAGGTAATC
>NZ_JBNDHS010000830.1:0-231 GCF_056755095.1 Rhizobium sp. SVR5-9E
GCCGTGGCCTGGCGGAGGAGCTGACGTACGTGACGGTCTGCTCATCGGCCTAACTCTGGTTGTCAGTCCGTTTTCATTGACCTCGATCGGCTGCGGCGGCGCCATCATCGCCGGCGTCCAGAACGAGACGGTCAATGGGCACGCCTGGATTAGCGCATCAGATTTCATTCATCTCTTCGCGGTCTCAAGAGCGGCCCCCGGTCCGGGGATGATGTTGGCAACAGTCATCGG
>NZ_JBNDHS010000831.1:0-231 GCF_056755095.1 Rhizobium sp. SVR5-9E
AATTTTTACGATCCAGTTTGCAGGCGCAGCAGGATCTACCTCTGCCGTTACCTCAACATGCTTGTACGTTGTTCCCTGAAAAGGAAGGGTCGTGTTCATATCCGGCGAATGAAAAGAACTTCCTGCAGTATTGAAAAATTCAACATTGTTATTATCTGTTGTGTTGGCTACCTGCCCGTATGCAACGTGTACTTTACTCATTACCGCAGTAGTGGTATTGTTCTAAGTGTC
>NZ_JBNDHS010000832.1:0-231 GCF_056755095.1 Rhizobium sp. SVR5-9E
CCCGTTTAAGGCCAACTACAGTAGTCGCATTCTGTTGTGCTGGACTTGTTGAAAGTCTTCTAAACATCTGACTACCACGATAATCTCTTGCAGATGTACCATAAAGAGTTCCATTTACTGAGTTTGCATAATATTGAGCTGCTTTATACAATCTCCAACCATTAGTATTCAAAAACCTACATTGATAATGGACCATGCCATAATTACTAAACGATGGGTTCGGTGTTGATG
>NZ_JBNDHS010000833.1:0-230 GCF_056755095.1 Rhizobium sp. SVR5-9E
CAGCAAGGATCTGCATGCCAATTAATTCTTCTTTTTGGTATAAAGAGGTTATCTGTGCAGATGATTTTTTTATGCCTAAATCTCCAAAATCTATTTCTAACTGATAAGAAGGGTTTCTGGCTTTTTCAAAATCAGTTACTGAAACAATAGTTCCGCATCTGATATCAATTTTTTCAAAATCTGCCCATGAGATTTCAGGTTTTACTGTCATGATGCTGTCTCTTATACAC
>NZ_JBNDHS010000834.1:0-230 GCF_056755095.1 Rhizobium sp. SVR5-9E
AGATGTGTATAAGAGACAGGAACAAAATGGAGCAGGATAAGCAGCAACTGATCAATTCATTTCTTGCCGAAAAGGCAGCTTCTTTGGCTAATGCTAAAAATTCCATTAAGAATTCTGAGATTGCAAAGGCAATCATGCACAATAAAACGATCGACAATATTTTAACAGAAGCTCAGACTTATCTTGGGACTCCTTACCGATACGGAGGGATGACGAGAAACGGGATCGAC
>NZ_JBNDHS010000835.1:0-230 GCF_056755095.1 Rhizobium sp. SVR5-9E
GTGTATAAGAGACAGGCGCTATGGCTACACGCCGACCATGGCGTCGGTGACCATCCTGTTCGTCGTGACCGCGGCCCTGGTCTTTGGGCTGATCGCCCGCTTCGGTGATCTTCCGAAGCTGCTCGGCGCGATGGCGGGAGAGAAGTAACCCTGTCTCTTATACACATCTCCGAGCCCACGAGACTACGCTGCATATAGTATGGTGGCTGTTGCTTTGAGAGAGGGGGGGG
>NZ_JBNDHS010000836.1:0-230 GCF_056755095.1 Rhizobium sp. SVR5-9E
GTATAAGAGACAGGCTCGGTCCCATCCGGACGGCGGTTCAGGACGACGTCTTCGCAGGCCTCGCGCAACTCCGGATCGATGTTATCGTAGACGGCAAGCTGGCCGGCGTTGACGATGCCCATGTCCATACCCGCCTGGATGGCGTGGTAGCTGTCTCTTATACACATCTCCGAGCCCACGAGACTACGCTGCATCTGGTGTGGGGGGTTCTGCTTTGAAGGGGGGGGGGG
>NZ_JBNDHS010000837.1:0-230 GCF_056755095.1 Rhizobium sp. SVR5-9E
CCTTCATATTTAGCTTCATAATCGAAAAATTCGTTGTTAGGAACAATTTCCGTAATTCCCAAAACGATGGTTTCTCCTTTATAATCAATAACTCCTACGGAAACTTCCATTCCGTCAAGGAAGCTTTCAATTAAAATTTCATCGTCTTCTTTAAAGGCTATTTCCGTTGCAGCAATTAATTCTGATTTTTCTTTCACCTTTGAAATTCCCAAAGAAGAGCCGGATTGATT
>NZ_JBNDHS010000838.1:0-230 GCF_056755095.1 Rhizobium sp. SVR5-9E
TCGGCGCGCTGGTGATCGCGAACTGGTCGTACGGCCTGATGCGCGACACCGGTGGCATCCTGCTCGACATGAATTCGGACCGTCGTCTGACGGACAGTGTGCGCGATGCGATCGAGGGCGTGGGCGACCGCGTCGGCGACCTGCATGTCTGGCGGCTCGGGCCGGGGCACATGAGCGCGGTCGTGTCGGTGGCGACCGCGGACCCGGAGCGGGATGCGCGCTTCTATCAC
>NZ_JBNDHS010000839.1:0-230 GCF_056755095.1 Rhizobium sp. SVR5-9E
GTCCGGTATCGATCAGCATGAAGATCCGTTGCGATTTTTCATCCTGAAACTGATTAACCATCAATCGGTTTGTTTTAGAAGTCGCTTTCCAGTTGATTGTCCTGATATCGTCTCCGGGAACATATTCTTTGATCTGCTCGAATTCCATCGTATGCCCCAGCTTTCTGATTTTCTTGATTCCTCCTAACAAAAACTCACTCTGAATAGCCATCAGCTCATATTTTCTCAGG
>NZ_JBNDHS010000840.1:0-230 GCF_056755095.1 Rhizobium sp. SVR5-9E
CTCACTTGTCTTTCTTCTTGTACATCGCCAGCATGCGCTGGGTGACAAGGAAGCCGCCGACGATATTGACCGAAACGAGCACCAGCGCCACGAAGCCGAAGCCCGTGGCCAATCCGCTGGCGGAAATACCGACCGCCAGCAGCGCGCCGACGACGATAACGGAGGAGATGGCGTTCGTTACCGCCATCAGCGGCGTGTGCAGGGCCGGCGTCACCGACCAGACCACATAG
>NZ_JBNDHS010000841.1:0-230 GCF_056755095.1 Rhizobium sp. SVR5-9E
TTTCTCTCCGGGACAAGCTCTTTTGGCGGCTAAGGCCGGAGCAACATATGTTTCTCCTTTCCTGGGAAGAATTGATGATATTTCAACTGACGGATTAAACTTAATCCAGGAGATCAGATTGATTTTTGACAACTATATGTATGAAACTGAAATCCTAGCGGCTTCCATCCGCCACGGAATGCATATTATCGACTGTGCGAAGATTGGTGCCGATGTGATCACTTCACCAC
>NZ_JBNDHS010000842.1:0-230 GCF_056755095.1 Rhizobium sp. SVR5-9E
ACAAAGGTGAGCTCTATAAGGTGTTCCGACGCAAGATTATCTGAAGCGTCCCGTTAAGGGAAAACGACGATCCTTGGTCGTTGGCGATTTCCGATGAACTTTCGGCCCAGGAGGAGACTGGAAACGCTTGAACTCCGAGCGCCGGACCTGACGGCGGATCATTTGTATAAATTCGAGCGGTTCGCCAAGCTTGGCGGCGATCTCGGCATCGGTGTGACGCTCCTTGGCGT
>NZ_JBNDHS010000843.1:0-230 GCF_056755095.1 Rhizobium sp. SVR5-9E
GTTCAGATCTTTCAATCCAACGACAAGCCCAACAAGATATTTCCCTAAATTGTCATCAGTTTTATCAGGGGTTGTAAATAATTCCAATAACGGATGGGAATCTGTTTCTACTGTTGCAAGAACTACTAATTTCAGAGTAACGGTAAGAGATAACAATCCTGTTCCTACACAGCAGCAGACACAGTATGCCAACCAGCAGATTATTGTTGGGAACGACGGCCCTTTTAAAG
>NZ_JBNDHS010000844.1:0-230 GCF_056755095.1 Rhizobium sp. SVR5-9E
GTGCCTGATGCGACAACGTCTCGACATTCTCGTAGGCAACGCGGTTCTCCTACGAGGGCGCAACGCCGGAAAGCCGGACGATCGCTTCCACGAGGTCGTCGATCTAGGTGAAATCGCGGCTCATCTTGCCTTCACCGTATACTTCGATCCACCCATCCTCCCCCATACCCCCCCCCCCCTCCCCCCCCCCCCCCCCCCTCCCCCCCCCCCCCCCCCCCCCCCCCCCCCCC
>NZ_JBNDHS010000845.1:0-230 GCF_056755095.1 Rhizobium sp. SVR5-9E
TCTGTATCCTAAACCAACTGTCCCCTCAATCCTTTCGTGATCTTTTAATGTTTTTGATGACATATAGTCCTGTTTTCCGTTTACATATTCAACGCCGTCTGCTCCGTTCATATCAACAATTTGGCTGGGATTTAATGGTGGAGAAAATGGCACAACATGATCGAAGTATCCGTCATTTTCATCATAATTAATAATGAAGATTGTTTTCTTCCAGGTTTCCGGATCTTTTG
>NZ_JBNDHS010000846.1:0-229 GCF_056755095.1 Rhizobium sp. SVR5-9E
ACGTAAATTTTACCGATACTACTTCACAGACTTTCACGGCAATCAGTATTTCCGACTGGTACGGAGGAAGCAGCTATGCAATCCAGGGAATCGGAAGAATTAATATCTCCAATGACAACCTTGAATCAGGCTCGGGAACCAATCCTAGGCTATACCAGATTCCTTTAGTAATCAGCGCAGAAAATCAATCGAAGAGTGTAAAAAGTGTAAATGTAACAAAGGTAGGAAC
>NZ_JBNDHS010000847.1:0-201 GCF_056755095.1 Rhizobium sp. SVR5-9E
GACTAGTCGTCGGCAGCGTCAGATGTGTATAAGAGACAGTGCACCAGCATCGCATCGCCCTTGCAGACGGCATCGATGTCGACGCTCGCCAGGTTCTGATCAACGCCGATATCGCGCTCTATCGGGGGGGGATACACATCTCCGAGCCCACGAGACTACGCTGCATCTGGGGTTGCGTCTTCTGTTTTGCGAAGGGGGGGG
>NZ_JBNDHS010000848.1:0-229 GCF_056755095.1 Rhizobium sp. SVR5-9E
CCCCCCCCCCCTTCCCAACCCAAAACCCCCCCCCCTAGATGCAGCGTAGTCTCGTGGGCTCGGAGATGTGTATAAGAGACAGTGCCACAGCAGCACGCGCATCTGCGGGAGCTGCTCGAGCAGCATCTGCAGCCGCTCGAAGCTTAAGGATGAAACGATGAACGACCACAGCTACGTGCACCGGCTGCATGCCGGTGCACCAGGAAAGCCCATTCTCTTCGTGCTGCAT
>NZ_JBNDHS010000849.1:0-229 GCF_056755095.1 Rhizobium sp. SVR5-9E
GAGCATCAACCCGGAAACACAGGAAAAATACAAAGAAGAATATACGGAAACCACCACCACTTCCAATATTCAGGATTTTTATCTTGAGAAATCGATTCTTACCATCCAACATCTGAACGGTAATATTTATGAATACCTGGGAGTTCCTAGAAATACTTATATCAAAATGGTGAATGCCGATTCGCCGAGCCGTTTTGCAAGAAGACATATTTACGGGAGTTTTGTGTAC
>NZ_JBNDHS010000850.1:0-229 GCF_056755095.1 Rhizobium sp. SVR5-9E
ATTGTGCCGGCACCAATGCCGTAGGTCCATCCCGTCACCAGGAAGACCGGCATGATGAGCGCGATCAGGCCGTTCATGAAGGGCGAATTGCCGATCAGCTCGCCGGGATCAGGATTACGAAGCGGTGCGCCGCTTGGGATGGTCAAAAGGAGGAAGACCACTAGAAGACCGGTGAGTCCGTAGAGGGCGAACCGCAATCCGCGAGATTCCCGATCGGAGAGCGTCGCGC
>NZ_JBNDHS010000851.1:0-229 GCF_056755095.1 Rhizobium sp. SVR5-9E
GTAGAGACCGGTCACGCGATAATAGAAAGGATCCTCATCGCCGACGGGTCCGGAGAAGTCGAACTGGCCCTGATAGCGTTGATCGGTGCCAAACTGCCCCATGATCTCGTGGTAGGGCTCTTCCGTAGGGCGCTTGGTGATCAGATTGAAGAGACCGCCGGCACCTGTGGCGCCATAGAGCGCAGAGGAGGGGCCGCGCAGGATCGAAACGCCCTCAAGACCGTAATTC
>NZ_JBNDHS010000852.1:0-229 GCF_056755095.1 Rhizobium sp. SVR5-9E
GGACATCCTCAGGTGGAGGCAGATGTAAACTATGTAGTTGCTACAGAAAGAGGAACGACATTAGAAAAATTAGGCGTAAAAATTACGACTTGTGAACATCTTTTGGCAGCGCTGGTTGGTTGTGATATCGACAATGCCATTCTTGAAATGGATGCTTCAGAACCTCCAATCCTTGACGGATCTTCAAAGTATTTTGTGGAAGCTATCGAGAGTGTTGGTGTTGTAGAGC
>NZ_JBNDHS010000853.1:0-229 GCF_056755095.1 Rhizobium sp. SVR5-9E
GAACTGGAACAGGAAGGTTTTTATTTTGAGATTAAATAAACCGGATTAATAAAACATTCAATTTCTTTACATTTCACATACTAAGCACATACTATATCCTAAGATTTCAAATAACTAGGTCCTTCAAAGGGAACGGTTTAAGTCTTTCTTTTTCTTTAATGATTGTCAATTGACTTTGTTTGAAACCTGTCAGTTATGTCACCAACTGTAATTCCTACACTAGAATATT
>NZ_JBNDHS010000854.1:0-229 GCF_056755095.1 Rhizobium sp. SVR5-9E
TCCTTATGTATTCTTTTTTCCTGCAGCTGTTTGTTAGTTTGTACCAACAGCAACAGGTGTTTACCGGTGAAATCTTTCGTTTTTTCAATAAAATCTTTTGGCCAGTCGCCGGGAATCATTCTCAATCTTACCAGTTCTTTCAGATGGAACAACATAAAATCGTGATAGGATGCCGATTTCAGGATATCTTTATTCCAGGCTGTCTTTCTGCCTTCTTTCTGTAAGACTT
>NZ_JBNDHS010000855.1:0-229 GCF_056755095.1 Rhizobium sp. SVR5-9E
TCCTGAAGGTGTGCGAGCTTATCGCCGAAACCAGCGCGAAAGACAAAACGGCGTCGTTCCTCTACGCGCTCGGCTGGACCCAACACTCTGTCGGCGCGCAGAACATCCGTACCATGGCGATGGTTCAGCTGCTGCTCGGCAACATGGGGATGGCAGGCGGCGGCGTGAACGCCCTGCGTGGTCACTCCAACATTCAGGGTCTGACCGATCTTGGTCTGCTGTCTCAAAG
>NZ_JBNDHS010000856.1:0-229 GCF_056755095.1 Rhizobium sp. SVR5-9E
GATCTGAAGATGATTAAAATTCATGTAAGGATAATCCCTCGGGAGAATTTCTTTTTTCATTTCGGCAAAAGCACCAGCCAGCTCTACCCCTGTGGGACCGCTTCCTACAATTACGATATTCCAGTTTCCATCGTCACTGCGGCTTTTTTCCCGAATCAGCTTTTCGCAAGTCATCAGCACATGATTTCTGATACCGATCGTTTCCTGTGTATTTTTCATTCCGAAAGCT
>NZ_JBNDHS010000857.1:0-229 GCF_056755095.1 Rhizobium sp. SVR5-9E
GTTCTACCAGGCGCTCAGCTTCCGAGGGGATCGCCTACCGAGATTGATAAAATAGCAAAGCTGACCGGTTGGGGGAATGTTTGAGCTGGGGCGAACCAAGGTCTGCCTAAAAAGCTGCGCGTTCAAAAGCCGTCATTCCATCCAGGCCAAGCCGATGTCCGCTACTTGAGCAATTGAGAAGGAGGGCTTTTTGTAACAACAGGGTCGTTGGTTCCGGATCCTGTAAAGG
>NZ_JBNDHS010000858.1:0-229 GCF_056755095.1 Rhizobium sp. SVR5-9E
TCGCCACCAGATGGACATTCGGATGCAGGATTGCCTGCGCAGCGCATTGCTCAGCAAGAAGCCATTCGCCGTGATTTTCCTCAACGTCGATCATTTCAAACGCATCAACGATACCTGGGGCCACAACACCGGGGATGAGTTGTTAATCTCTCTCGCGCAGCGCATTACCGCCCGCCTTACCCGCGAGATGACCCTCGCCAGGCTTGGCGGCGACGCCTTTATCCTGCTG
>NZ_JBNDHS010000859.1:0-229 GCF_056755095.1 Rhizobium sp. SVR5-9E
GGGTGATGCGGTGCGTGCGTCGCGCCCGGCGCGTACTTCACGAAGAAAGTTTTGTCGGGCGACGTCTGGTTTAAGCGGCTTAGGTAGTCAATCGCGTCATCCGTCATTCCCGTAACCAGGTTCCATCCCGGCTTGCCCTCGAAGGGGTAGATCTTGGTGGTGTTGCGGAACAGGTTTGGCTACCACTGGTTGGCGTCGCCACCGACGAAGCCGTAGAAATATTCGAAGC
>NZ_JBNDHS010000860.1:0-228 GCF_056755095.1 Rhizobium sp. SVR5-9E
GTATCCTGAACCTTTTTGTGTAGCATTATTGTTAGCAGGATCAACGCATACGCAGCCACTACATCCCGCATTTCCACCACCTCCGGAAGCTCCGAACAGGTGACCGATATCGTAGTTGGCATTACCAACATTTGTCGTAAGTGTCTGTTGCAACTGAAGATTCCAGTTATTCATCTGCGCTGCAGGAGAATAAGGATCAGTAGCCGGATCCGTATAAATTACGCCCGG
>NZ_JBNDHS010000861.1:0-228 GCF_056755095.1 Rhizobium sp. SVR5-9E
GCATGTATCTCGGCCTGATCCAGCGGATGCAGACGCAGGGACTCTATTACGCGTCGCTCGCGCACATCGATGCGTACGACAAGGCTTACGGCGCGTCGCCGGAATCGATCTTGCTGCGTGCAGACGCGCTGCGAATGACCGAGCAGCCGGCGGCGAGTGCTGCTATGTACACGCAGTTGCTGAAAACGCCGCTCGCTGCGCGCGGGTATCGCGGGCTCGGATTGCTGG
>NZ_JBNDHS010000862.1:0-228 GCF_056755095.1 Rhizobium sp. SVR5-9E
CTATAATTTTGCAAAAAAATACTCCTTTGCCGATATCACAACATTTTATAAATCATGTAAGAATACCTGAAAACAACGATTGGGTGATCTTCATATTGCTGGGCTGCATCTTTTTGTACCTTTTTATGATGAACGTCATTGAAAGAGAAGCCAATCTAAGAGACTTTCTTGTTCAGAAATATTTTGACGCCAGCAACAATCTCCCAAGTTGGGTGATCACCTCATGCG
>NZ_JBNDHS010000863.1:0-228 GCF_056755095.1 Rhizobium sp. SVR5-9E
GTTTTGGCGGTTTGCAACTCGCCAATGATCTGAAGGGTGCGCCTGTCCGCATCACGCTGATCGATCGGCGCAACCACCATCTGTTTCAGCCGCTTCTCTATCAGGTCGCGACCACCTTGCTTGCCACCTCCGAAATCGCCTGGCCGATCCGCAGCCTCTTCAGGGATCGGCCCGAGGTGACGACGTTGCTGGCTGAGGTCGTCGGCGTCGACAGCGAGGCGCATCAGG
>NZ_JBNDHS010000864.1:0-228 GCF_056755095.1 Rhizobium sp. SVR5-9E
GGCGGGGGGGGTGGTGGGAGTTTAGTTGAAATGTCTCTAGCCGGATATGGTCGGAACAAACAGATAGAGTGAAATCGTTTCGATGCTCGTGATCGGTGGTGAGGGAACGTTGATAGGTCCCGTTTTTGGCAGCATCCTGATTATCTTGCTGCCGACGATCTTCCAGCCTCTGGCGATGTACAAGACGTTTTTCAGCGGCGCATTGCTGATCCTTTGCTTCCGCTATTG
>NZ_JBNDHS010000865.1:0-228 GCF_056755095.1 Rhizobium sp. SVR5-9E
CGCTATTGCTGTCCAGCAGGGAGCTGCTGTGGAGCAGAGACGGTCGCGGTTTTGAGCAGCACTGCGACGTGCAGCGTATCGAGGAACTCCACCACCTCAATCACCTTGCCATTTTCAAAGGTGATCTTGTCCATGATCTCGGTGTCGAAGTCCGTGGAAACATGGCGCGTATGCCCCTCGCGATGGACGGGTGCGACATCGCCGTCGATATGGACGTCGACGAACTTC
>NZ_JBNDHS010000866.1:0-228 GCF_056755095.1 Rhizobium sp. SVR5-9E
GGAACTCTTCTCCCATCTTGCAAATATCGGCGACAAGCGCTCGCTGGCCATCCACCCGGCTTCCACCACGCACCGGCAGCTGACTGACGAGCAGAAGACCGCCGCCGGCGCCGGCCCGGATGTCGTCCGCCTCTCGATCGGCATAGAAAACGTGCAGGATATCATCGCCGATCTCAAACAGTCGCTCCCGAGAATCTGAGGAAAGGCATTCACGATCAGCAGGCTCTT
>NZ_JBNDHS010000867.1:0-228 GCF_056755095.1 Rhizobium sp. SVR5-9E
GTGCCGCTGACGACGCTCATTCAGGAGCGAATGGCGGCACTGGAACCGCTGGCTACGGAGCGCAGGATAGAGCTTGAATTCGTCTCTGATGATGAAGTCTGGATCACAGGCATCAGAGAGCGCCTGATGTCGCTGATTGACAATGTGATTGAGAACGCAGTCAAGTACAGCCCTGAGGGCGGACGGATTGAAGTAGAGCTACGATCGCGGGATAAATCCACGCAGCTT
>NZ_JBNDHS010000868.1:0-228 GCF_056755095.1 Rhizobium sp. SVR5-9E
GGGGGGGGGGGGGGGGGGGGGGGGGGGGGGGGGGGGGGGTGGAAGGGGGGCCTTAATTCTGAAGAGCGTGGAGGATCTTGCGGTCGAGGTGATCGAGTTCTTTCATTTTTCACCGCCTTTCGACTGGTCGGTAGCTGAATAAACTTTGCTGACCCATCTATTTAGTGAAAAACCTTGCGAATGAACAGCTATGTTGCGGATATCACGGAGAACCCCTCATGAATTTGT
>NZ_JBNDHS010000869.1:0-228 GCF_056755095.1 Rhizobium sp. SVR5-9E
CAACCTCTTCCAGATTGACGAAATGCGTCATGCCGAAGCGTTCGCCCCATTCCCTCTTGTCGTTGTGGAGATCGACAACGATGATCATGTCGGCACCGGCAAGCCGCAGGCCCTGGATGACGGTGAGGCCGATACCGCCAAGTCCGAAGACGATGGCTATCGCGCCCATTTCGAACTTGGCCGTATTGATGACAGCACCGATACCCGTTGTTACGCAGCCGCAGATGT
>NZ_JBNDHS010000870.1:0-228 GCF_056755095.1 Rhizobium sp. SVR5-9E
GTGTCAGGCTGAGCCTGTCGAAGCCAGTGTCATTCGTGTTTCGTCAATTCGAGTGTTTTTTCGTAACAAAGTGGAGAAAAAATGTATCGAGAATGAAATGTATCTCAAGCTCATAAACTTCTCAATACGACTTCTACAAAGTCTACTCGAAGTGACGAAGTGAATCAAAATGCACAACGCGTAAGAATCTTATTGTACTTCGTGTCCAAATAGTCGCAAGCTCATAAG
>NZ_JBNDHS010000871.1:0-228 GCF_056755095.1 Rhizobium sp. SVR5-9E
TCGCTCTACTTGCCTTTCGTACTGGCGTCGCTAGTTCCTTGATCTCTGCCTGGAGATAGCCGGGCAGTCGGACCGTCTGCTTGGAGATGTTGATCCGGAAGGCTTCGTCGAGCGCAGGATCGAAGTCAACGGTGACGCGCGCCAACGTCATCTTTTCGTCGTTTGTGGCCCACATCTCGTGCCAGCCGCCCCGTCGAATTAGCCGGTCATTCCGATAGATGAAAAGAC
>NZ_JBNDHS010000872.1:0-228 GCF_056755095.1 Rhizobium sp. SVR5-9E
GCTGATCCTGGGCGAGGTGGCGGCGCTGGCTTCGTCGCTGGCATGGTTCGGGGCGCCGCCGATCGGAGAGTGTTCCGAAATTGATGCACCATCCGTGGCCGAACCGGCCCTGGCCCGGCGCGCCTGACGCAAAATTTCACCGGCGTGGGCGCACTATGCGCCGACCCGCCCGCCTCCTTCCCATCCCGTCTGGAGCTCTTTCATGATCTACGACAGCATCCTCGACAC
>NZ_JBNDHS010000873.1:0-228 GCF_056755095.1 Rhizobium sp. SVR5-9E
GCGCTCACCAAGCCGCGGGCATGTACGGATTAAATCACGCGATCCGCATCAGCATCCGGCAATCCTGTTCAACTATATGTCCCACGAACAGGACTGGCAGGAGTTTCGCGATGCTATCCGCATCACCCGTGAGATCATGCACTAGCCGGCGCTGGATAAAGACCGTGGACGGGAAATAAGCCCGGGCAGTGAGTGCCAGACCGACGAACAGCTGGACGATTTTGTGCG
>NZ_JBNDHS010000874.1:0-228 GCF_056755095.1 Rhizobium sp. SVR5-9E
AAGGAACCCCGCGCTCGAAGGTGATCGAGCAGTTCGACGTGAACGTGTTCGGCGTCATGGACGTTACGCGTGCCATCCTTCCCCATTTCCGTCAGCGCAAGGCCGGTGTGATCGTCAACGTCAGCTCCGGCGTCGGTGTGTTCGGTATCCCGCTTGCCTCGCTTTACGCGGCTTCGAAGTTCGCGCTCGAGGGTTTTTCCGAGGCGGTCTCCTACGAACTTGCCGCCG
>NZ_JBNDHS010000875.1:0-228 GCF_056755095.1 Rhizobium sp. SVR5-9E
CCCGTGACCTGTATGACGATTTCGCCAGCGTCCTGTCACAGGTGGATACGCTCCTGATGCTGGATGTTTATGCAGCGGGCGAAACTCCTATTCCTGGTGCAGACAGCCGTTCTTTATGTCGTATCATCCGCGGACGCGGTAAAGTAGACCCTATTTTGGTTTCCGATCCTGCCCAGGTGGCTGAAATTCTGGCCCCGGTGCTGACCTGCAACGATTTAATTCTGATTC
>NZ_JBNDHS010000876.1:0-228 GCF_056755095.1 Rhizobium sp. SVR5-9E
GTCCTAACGCACCCCTGAGTTCAGGATCCACGTTATCCAGCTGGTCGTACACGCCGTGGGATTTCAGCTCTCCCTCCAGCCCAAGCTGCTGGCGCGTTGCCTGCAGATTACCGTTTACGGAAGGGTAAAACGCCCCACCCGCCTGGTTAATCTGTTCGCGCGCCCCGGCAATACGCAATACTGTCTGCTGCAGGGATAAATTTCCCGCGATCGCGCGCTCTATCAGGC
>NZ_JBNDHS010000877.1:0-228 GCF_056755095.1 Rhizobium sp. SVR5-9E
TCACCGCACCGGTCACGAGATTGCCTGCCATACCTTCTCGCACCAGAGCTCGGCCAATCTCGACGAGGCCGCCATGGCGCGCGAGATCGAGCGGAATCGCGCCCATCTTCGTGCGATCGATTCCTCGATCACGCTGGAGAATTTCGCCTATCCCTATGGCATCGCCTCTGTCTGGCGTAAGCCGCAGCTTGCCAAGGTGTTCCGTTCGGCACGTGGCATCCTTCCCGG
>NZ_JBNDHS010000878.1:0-227 GCF_056755095.1 Rhizobium sp. SVR5-9E
GGCGATGCCCCACGACACGGCGATCGCCTCCCGCAGCAAAGGGAGATTCCTTGACATCCGGTCGAGATCGTCTTTCGCCGCCACAAGATCCCTCGTCGGTGGCGGTCCCTCTTCTCGTCGCCATCAACACGTTCTGCGATCATATCGACGGTCTCAGCGGTCTGGGAAAGTTCCTCTCCGAGCGCTACTCGGAGCAGGAAGCCGAAGGCGATGTAGCCTCGTAGCCG
>NZ_JBNDHS010000879.1:0-218 GCF_056755095.1 Rhizobium sp. SVR5-9E
CGGATCGCCTTGAGCGCCGTCGGACTGGCCGCAGGACCGAATGAGACACCCATGCCCCCGGCCTTCTTGCTCACCAGTCTCGGCCGGAAAGTGTAGCCGAGAAAGTCGAACTTGTAGACCGGGTGAGTACCTCGCCGACTTTCATCCCTGCAGTAGACGATTTTAGTCTTGTCAGGATGAAGCGTCAGCCCACAGTCAGTAAAACGCGCGTCCAGAGC
>NZ_JBNDHS010000880.1:0-214 GCF_056755095.1 Rhizobium sp. SVR5-9E
GGTCCTGGATTGACCCCAGCAGATGAACCGCGCCGGGAAATGGCGGTCAGGCGCCGGAACATTCGATAGAGCTCGGGCGTCTACTATCTGGGATCGTGTGGCAGGCTGATTGTTTTGCTCCTTCCTTGCCCTTGGAGGGCCGCGCGATCCTCTGGATCAGACTGCCCCGCTCAGACGGGCCTCCGTACGTTAGCGGACACCTAATTGCTATGGG
>NZ_JBNDHS010000882.1:0-212 GCF_056755095.1 Rhizobium sp. SVR5-9E
CCCCCCCCCCCCCCCCCCCCCCCCCCCCCCCCCCCCCCCCCCCCCCCCCCCCCCCCCCCCCCCCCCCCCCCACCCCAACCCCCCCCCCCCAGATGCAGCGTAGTCTCGTGGGCTCGGAGATGTGTATAAGAGACAGTTGCCGAACTGTTCGAAGCTCGTCGTCCGAAGGACCACGCCATCATCGCTGAGATCGATGGTACGATCCGCCTCGG
>NZ_JBNDHS010000883.1:0-211 GCF_056755095.1 Rhizobium sp. SVR5-9E
GGCGTCGATGTCTTCTTCGTGGGGCGCGCGCATGACGAGCCTTTCCGATAACAAGACAGGGCAATCGGTCCTTAACCTGTCTCTTATACACATCTCCGAGCCCACGAGACTACGCTGCATCTGGGGGGGGGGGGTGTGGGTGGGGGGGGGGGGGGGGGGGGGGGGGGGGGGGGGGGGGGGGGGGGGGGGGGGGGGGGGGGGGGGGGGGGGG
>NZ_JBNDHS010000884.1:0-211 GCF_056755095.1 Rhizobium sp. SVR5-9E
TCTGACCTGGCAGAAGCACAAGCTGACCGTATGTTTCTGGAACGGCGATGACGAGCTGAAAGCCGCAGTGGAGGACCTGTCTCTTATACACATCTCCGAGCCCACGAGACTACGCTGCATCTGGGGGGGGGGGTTGTGGGTGGGGGGGGGGGGGGGGGGGGGGGGGGGGGGGGGGGGGGGGGGGGGGGGGGGGGGGGGGGGGGGGGGGGGG
>NZ_JBNDHS010000885.1:0-210 GCF_056755095.1 Rhizobium sp. SVR5-9E
TGCTTTCAGTGCCGGATAGTGTTCCAGGCGCTTGAGCTGCGAGTTGAGCATGGTTATCGCCTGCTCCTCCATTGCATAGGCGTCGCGAAGCCAAGCAATCAAGTTTTCACGGGGTTCCGTGGGGCTTTCAGACCGGCGGGCCTGCCAGATTGTATCCGCTGACCGCAAGACGATCCGCTATCGGTCCAGTCGACCGCCGGAGATCGAATT
>NZ_JBNDHS010000886.1:0-208 GCF_056755095.1 Rhizobium sp. SVR5-9E
CCGCACGACGTTGAAAGTTCGTTGTCGGATTTTCCGATAGTGACGCCGCCAGTACCGCGATCACGCCTTTTCGCGTGCGTGGCTTTTAGCCTCACGCATAACCATTCGTTGAGACCAGCAATTTTAAACTGCTTCCATTTCAAAGATGGATTTCACCATGCCTGATTGGTTTCGATACATCGTTTTCATCGGCTTTATCGCATTGGGT
>NZ_JBNDHS010000887.1:0-206 GCF_056755095.1 Rhizobium sp. SVR5-9E
GCTGACCGCCTCCCGGAACTACGGGAAAAGGTGGACATGGACCTCGGTTCACGCGGCCTCAACATGGACAAGGCCCTGGCGACGGTAGTGTGGATGCTCGACAACCTCTATATTCGAGTTGGAAACACCGCTTACGCGGAAGCAAACAAGTCATACGGCCTGACGACCTTGCGAACCCGCCACGTTAAGGTCGAGGGCGGAAGAGT
>NZ_JBNDHS010000888.1:0-206 GCF_056755095.1 Rhizobium sp. SVR5-9E
GCTGGATTATTGTCAAACGTTCCACTTCCTGCCGGGGTGTTAGGGACCGGATCAGCGCTTGTAGAAGCCGTTGGCTTTGCGTCGCGATCGATGCTTTCCCCCCATATTTCGGCACCTATCCACGCCACTGCAGCCAACGCGAGTGCGCAGACGAGCACCACAAGAACCGGCCTTCCGATAAGCCCCTGTCTCGTTCGCGCGGCGGT
>NZ_JBNDHS010000889.1:0-205 GCF_056755095.1 Rhizobium sp. SVR5-9E
TCGAACGGCGGTACTGGCCGAAGAGATCGAGCAGCCAGGAGATATTGGCATCGCCCTCGGAGGTGTTGGTGGCGCCGCCGGTGGTGCGCCGCGAGCCCATCTGGCCTGCGACCGTGTGCGAGGCGCCAACCACCAGGCTCGGCAGCGAGCCGGCCCCGGCGACCGTCACATTGCCGGAGGCGGCGTTGATGCGCTCCATCGCCTG
>NZ_JBNDHS010000890.1:0-203 GCF_056755095.1 Rhizobium sp. SVR5-9E
CTGGTGAGCAAGAAGGCCGGGGGCATGGGTGTCTCATTCGGTCCTGCGGCCAGTCCGACGGCGCTCAAGGCGATCCGTAGTTGGTCCTTGCACCTTCGCAGTGACAAGGCTCTCGATGATCTGGCGCGGATGTTCAACTCGTACATCCGCGGCTGGATCAATTACTATGGTCGGTTCTGTCCTTCAGCTCTCCAACCTACGCT
>NZ_JBNDHS010000891.1:0-201 GCF_056755095.1 Rhizobium sp. SVR5-9E
CCCCCCCCCCCCCCCCCCCCCCCCCCCCCCCCCCCCCCCCCCCCCCCCCCCCCCCCCCCAACCAAAACCCCCCCCCCTAGATGCAGCGTAGTCTCGTGGGCTCGGAGATGTGTATAAGAGACAGCTTCAGGCGATGCCATGTAACGCAGCAGGTAATGCTCCAGGGCCGTCCAGCCGGCAATCTCCCCGATCATGCGTGTC
>NZ_JBNDHS010000892.1:0-200 GCF_056755095.1 Rhizobium sp. SVR5-9E
GCCAGGTGTGGGTTTCCGATGCGATCCTGACACATGAGCAGCCAGCGAGCTAGCCGCTGAACGATCGTCGCTCTTCCGTTCGCGAGCGCCGTGCCGGCGATCTGCACCTGCAGGCTCTGCAAATAGCGGATGAGGAGATCCTTAAGAGCCGCGCTTTCGTCAATCAGGGACTGCATGTGGCGCAGCGGCAGGCGACGGGC
>NZ_JBNDHS010000893.1:0-200 GCF_056755095.1 Rhizobium sp. SVR5-9E
GACGCACGTCACAGCAAGGCGCGCGACATCATCAATACACACCCTGAAGATCTTGTTGCAGAGCTCGGTCTGGGACCTGTCTCTTATACACATCTCCGAGCCCACGAGACTACGCTGCATCTGGGGGGGGGGGTTTTGGTTGGGGGGGGGGGGGGGGGGGGGGGGGGGGGGGGGGGGGGGGGGGGGGGGGGGGGGGGGGG
>NZ_JBNDHS010000895.1:0-200 GCF_056755095.1 Rhizobium sp. SVR5-9E
TCAATGAAAAGGGTGTCTCGCATCTGCACGGCGGCAGCGACAACATCGCCAAGCGCAACTGGACGATCGTCGAGCACCTGTCTCTTATACACATCTCCGAGCCCACGAGACTACGCTGCATCTGGGGGGGGGGGGGTGGGGTGGGGGGGGGGGGGGGGGGGGGGGGGGGGGGGGGGGGGGGGGGGGGGGGGGGGGGGGGG